>JALHVH010000076.1 GCA_022867105.1 Candidatus Aminicenantota bacterium | reverse complement strand
GGCTGGCGCGAGGCCTGGGGAAGGGAGAAGACAAAATTGGCGGCGCCAAGCTCCTCCGAGGTCAGACCGGTCCGCTCGTTCCCGAAGAGGAGGCCGACGCGCGTCGTTCGGGGATACCGGAAGATCGTCTCTATCGCCTCCGGGAAGGTCAGGATGGAGAACGTGTTCCGGGAGCGGGCGGTCGTGGCGAAAACCAGGTGCAGGGACTTCGTGGCCGCGCCCAGATCGGGATAGAAACGCGCCTTCTTTAGGATCCCCCCGGCATGGATGGCCGTCCTCCCGGCTTTCGGTCCCAGTTTCTCGATCCCGACCAGCCTCAGGTCGCTGAAGCCGGTGTTCTTCATGGCCCGGGCCGCGAGCCCGACGTTCTCGAAGTTTTCGGGACGGGAGAGGATGACGGAAAAGCGCTTCCGTCCGATCGAGTCTTCTTCGCTCGTCCCGTGCGGCAGCTGCATATGGGAATTATACCTCAGCGCGCCGCGACGCGCACAACGATATGAGACGGAAATCTTTTCGTCCCGAAGACGCGCTGCGTGGCCGCCACGTAATCCGAGTCCCGGGCCAGGAAAATATTATCGACATATCGCTGGGGATTACGGTCGTAAAGGGGAAACCAAGTGCTTTGGACCTGGACCATGATCCGGTGTCCCTTGAGGAAACGGTGGTCTTTCTGGTGCAGGTCCATCACGTACTCGCAGACCCTGTTTGCCGGGACTGCGGCCGGCCTCTCGACCCCGCCGCGGAACCGACCGCGAACGACATCGCCCGTGATCATGAGCTGATATCCCCCCATCCCCGGATCGGCCGCATATTCCTCCGGATAGACGTCGATCAACTTGACGACCCAGTCGGCGTCCGTTCCGGTCGTCGAAGCAAAGAGGCGGCCGGAGATGTCCCCCGTGATGACGACGTCCTCTCCAAGCGGCCCGGTCTCCCAGCTGAGGATGTCCGGCCGCAAGTGCGCGAAACGCTGGTCCTCGACCTGCCACGCGTACCAGCCCGACCCCCGGGGGTCATAGGTCGCTTCGACCGGCCTCATCCTGTAAGGAACGGGATGGGTCGGATCGGAGACGTAGCTGTCGGCCTCCTCTCCAGCGTCCTCGCCCGGGGGATCGAAAGACAGCGTCCCGCCAGGATGGAGGTAGAGCTTCCGTTCCCCTGATCCGCGTCGTGGCGGCCATTCATCGTAGGACATCCAGCGGTTCACCCCGGTCTGGAAGGTCAGGGCCTCGGGCTGATCGAGCGGCCCTTTATCTTTGAGGAAATGGGCGAACCAGGGCGCCTGGACTTTTTCGCGGAAGTATAGCCCCGTGTCGCTTCCGAACTTGATCCTCCCCAGGGAACTCCCATCGCCCGCCCATCCGCCATGGTTCCACGGACCGGCGACAAAAAAGTTCTTGTGCCCCGCGTCGCGCGCCTCCAGCGTCTTGTAGATCGCGAGCGGACCGTAGAAATCCTCCTGGTCCCACCAGCCGGCGACGTTGAGCGTCGGCACCGTCACACGCGTGAGATAAGGGGTCACGGCGATCTTCTTCCAGAAAGCGTCGTAGTCGGGGTGGGCGACGAAATCGTTCCAGGTGGGCAGTTTGCCCTGGAAATGTTTCGCGTTCACGTTGGCCAAGGCCCCCATCCCGAGGTACCATTCGTACGTATC
>JALHVH010000482.1 GCA_022867105.1 Candidatus Aminicenantota bacterium | reverse complement strand
CCTTCACGTGAACATCGAACCATTCGAACATTTCGGCGAGGACGTGAAGGATGGATTCCCTGGCCGCATAGCCGTGGCTCTCGTGGGGAAGCATGACCAGCTTGGCCGTGGCCCCGAACCCTTTCAGCGCCGCGAAGAGCCTCTCCGACTGGATGGGGAACGTCCCGGAGTTGTTGTCGGCCTCGCCGTGGATGAGCAGAATGGGCTCGTTGATCTTGTCGGCGTGCATGAAGGGAGACATGTGGATGTAAGCGTCGGGGGCCTCCCAGAGTGTCCTCCGTTCGCTCTGGAAGCCGAATGGGGTCAGGGTCCGGTTGTAAGCCCCGCTCCTGGCGATGCCCGCGGCGAAAAGGTCGCAGTGGGCCAGAAGGTTGGCCGTCATGAACGCCCCGTAGCTGTGCCCGCCGATGCCGACCCGCCTGGGGTCCCCGACGCCCAGGGCGTCGAGGGCCTGGATGGCCGCCTTGGCGTTGGCGACGATCTGGGGAACGAAAGAGTCGTTCATGGTCTTGGGGTCGCCGATGACGGGCATCTGGGCATCGTCCAGGATGGCATAGCCCTGGGTGACGAAGAAGAGCTGGGAGGCCCCCCTGAAGAACGTGAACCTGTTGGTCGAGCCCCTGACCTGCCCCGCCGTCCCCGGGTCGCTGTATTCGAGGGGATAGGCCCAGACGACGACGGGAAGCCTTTCGCCCTCTTTGTGTCCCGGCGGGAGATAGAGGGTCCCGGAGAGTTCGACCCCGTCATCTCTCTTGTACTTGATCAACCGCTTCGTCATGCCCGTGAGCTGGGGCGCCGGGTCCTTGAAGGCCGTCAAGGGACGTCTCCTGCCCGACTTCATGGCGACGAGCTCGTAGTTCGGGGGTTCCGTTTTCGACTCGCGGCTCGTGACGATCGTGTCCCGGGAATTCCCGGCGAACGCAATGAACGTCTCATAGTCCGTTTCTCCGCACCGGAACAGCCGGTTCTTTTTGAGTGTCTTTAGGTTGAATTTGTCGAGGAAGGGGAAGTCGCCTTTCGGAGACGATCCGTCGCCGGAGAGGAAGATCCAGTCCTTGTCCTGGATGGCGATCCGTTCTCCCGCGGGTGTCGTCAGCGTCGCCGGTTCCCCGGGATCGTTGTACTGGTCATTAATGCTCAGGTCGAAGACCTTCGCGAGAACGGCGGCCGGCCGTTCGGTGTCGATGAGATAGGTCGTCCGCCACCTCTTCTTCCAATCGAACTCCGTTGAGAGGACCAGGCCCTTCCGTCCAAGCCAGGAGAATCCGATGTGCCGGTCCCTGGACTTCACGACCTCGGCGGCGGCTTCCGTGAAGGGCGCGGACAGGGCCATGATCCTGTCCCGGTAAGGCGCTTCCTTCTCGGGATCTCCGCCGTCGAGGGCCTCCTTCCAGAGGAGTGTCGCGGGTTTGAGGGGTTGCCATTCGAATTCCCGCGGTCCGGTCGGCACCCCGTTCATGGGGACCTCTTCATCGGCCGGAAGGTCGGCCACGACACGGACCAGGGAGCCTGTCCTGTCCCAGACCTCGATGGAACGGGCGAAATCGGAACAGGGGACGCTCGTGGAATAGGGTTTCTTGATCCTGTGCGCCAGGAGGAAGTTCCCGTCCGGAGAGGGCTCCGCGAAGAGATAGATGCCGGGCAAGCCGAGGCTCTGGGACCGGCCCGTGGCAACGTCGATCCTGACGATCCGGGATCGCGCGTAGTATTCAAACAGGGCTTCGTCATGGGGCGTTTTCAGGAGGTCCTGATACGTCGAGACTTTGGAGAACTTGCCCGCCGTCTCCTGGATGTTCGGGCCGACGGGGACGTTCGGGGCGGCGGGCGGGTCTTCCCTTTCCGGGACGACGGTGAAAACGAGAAGCGCCGCGCTGCCGGGCATCCAGGCGAAGCCGCTGTTCAACACCGCGTTTAGGACGGGCCCCGTCAAGGGCTTGGCTTCAGCGGTCCCGGCATCCGCGACCCACAGCTCGATCCCGTTGTCGAGATAGCGGGGAAAGGCGATCCGGCGCCCGTCAAAGGACCATCGGGGCATCCCCAATCGGGAACCGGAAGGGAGCGGGACCTTTTTTTCGGTCCCGTCCTTGATGGATTTGAGTGTGAGCGCCGTGATGAACATCGTTTGCTGGCGGCCGTTCCGGGCGGGCGTGATCCTCAAGCCGGCCAGCCTGAGCATCGGTCGGGCAAGGTCGGCGATCGACGGCATGGGAAGATACTCGGCCAGGAGCATCACGTCGCCGCCGGGGCTGAGCGAGACGCGCGGCAGGGGAGGTGTGTCCAGGATGTCGATGACATCCTTGGGCGGCAGCTTGTAAGACTGCTCGGCGAAAATGGGCGCGGCCAAGAAGAGCGCCGCGACGAGG
>JALHVH010000481.1 GCA_022867105.1 Candidatus Aminicenantota bacterium | reverse complement strand
CTGTGTCGTCAAGGACGGCAGGGTCGTGGCCGTCGCCCGCAACACCGTCCTCCGGGGGGACGCAACGGCCCACGCCGAAATCAACGCCATCCGCAAGGCCTGCCGGAAGCTCGGGACCCACGATCTTTCCGGCTGTGTCATATACTCCACCACAGAACCTTGTCCGATGTGTTTCAGCGCCGTCCATTGGGCGAGGATCGGGACGATCGTCCATGGGACGACGATCTCCGACGCCAGGATGACGGGCTTCCACGAACTAGAGATCTCTAACGAGAAGCTGAAAGCGCTCGGCCGAAGCAAGGTCAGGATCGTCAAGGACGTCATGAGGCCGGAGTGCCTGGAGCTCTTTAGGGCATGGAACGCCATCCCTGACAGGCGGACATACTGAATAAGTCTGAGTTTAGGGCCACGTATCCCAGGGACATGTCTCCATTCCGAGCCGTCGCACGCGATCGCTGCGGTCATCGATGAAGCGCTGGCGGCAAAGAAAGAAGGGAAGGAACGCATCATCCTGTTCAACCTTTCGGGGCACGGATTCCTGGACATCCGCGCCTTCAACGGGAACGGGAGCAAGTAGGCTGGAACGATGCCATGACGGCCGCGGCCGCCGCACCTTGATGCCTCCAAGGCGGGATGAGTCAACGGAAGGGCGGCGGAGCTATCAGGAACTAAAACAGGGAACGATTCCTAACGAAATCCGTATATATTCATGGAGGCAGCCAAAATGATGATAAAAACCTTCCCGTTTCTCATAATCACGATCGGGCTCGCCCTGGCCTTTGCGGCCTGCGACGAGGACAGGGAATCCCGGACTGAAACGCGGACCGTCGAGGCCGGCGGGGCCGAGGTCGTGGAGGTCGACGTCCGGATGGGCGCCGGCGAGCTCCAGCTCCAGGGCGGGGCTTCCGCCCTCATGGAAGGCCGGTTCGACACGGATTATCCGCGCTGGATACCCGAGGTCGATTACCGCGTCCATGACCGAAAAGGAGAGCTGACGGTCCGGCAGAAGAGGTCGACCGGCATCCACTTAGGGCACAGGCGCAACGAGTGGACGGTCAGCCTCAACGGCGGCCTGATCACCGACCTTAAGGTCCGCCTGGGAGCGGGACAGAGCCGGCTCGACCTCAGGGGGATGGCCCTCGAGGCCCTCGATATACAAATGGGCGTGGGTGAAGTGGACCTCGACCTCGGCGGCCTCCGGACGAAGGCCCTAAGGGCCCGGATCGAAGGCGGCGTCGGCAGCGGGACGATCCGCCTGCCCAAGGACATCGGTGTGCGGGTCGAGGTTGACGGAGGGATCGGATCGGTGGACGCCCATGGCTTCGACAAGAAAGGGCACACGTACACGAACGAAGCCTACGGACGGACGCAGGCCTCCATCGACCTGAGCATCCATGCCGGGATCGGCAGCGTCGACCTCAGGCTGGAATGATCGGGTCGGCGTCCCCGTCTTGAAAACGTTCGAACTTTAAGTTAGACTCTGTTCATGACCGATCTCGCGGCTGAAGAAAAGCTGGCCGACATCCTTCAGTCGACATCACAGGCCCGAAAATTCAAGATCACCGTGGTTTTTGGATACAAAATATCCCCGAACTACGGGAAGGCCGTCGAGCTCGCCCGCCGGAACCTGACATACCATGAAGAAGGGACCGGCGAATGGGTCCGCCACTCCGCCACCTATTCCACGGATGAGGTCGACGACCTTTTCGATCTCTGGAACCTGGTTTACGATTGGGGAGACACCGAGGTTCTGGTGAACCACAAGAACATCCCCTACGGGTCCACGTTCTGGCTTCCGTTGATGTGGTTCTACCGGATCAAGTGATCCATCCCGGGGCCGGCCTCTGACCGGAGAAGCATCCCAGCCTCATCCAACTAGATCTCTTCCAGCCGGGCGGTGAAGTGGCGGAGGAAGAGCGGCTCCCGGACGATGCGCAGCCCTCTGACCTTGTCCCGGTTCGCGTGGAGTTCAATGAGCGCGTCGGCCACATAACGAAGGTGGGAGGCCGTATAGACCCGGCGGGGGATGGCCAGCCGGACGAGCTCGAGCTCGGGATAGATCTCTTTTCCCGACTTCCTCTCCTTCTTGGCGAACATCACCCCGCCGATCTCGACCGCACGGATCCCGGCCTCACGGTAAAGGGCGACGGTCAGGGCCCAACCCGGATACTTATGCCGGAGGATATGCGGCAGGAACCTGTCCGCGAGCACGTAGACCGCGTGCCCGCCCGTGGGCTTGAAGAAGGGCACGCCCCCCGCCGCGAGAAGGTCGCCGAGGAAAGCCACCTGCCCCGTTCTGTGCTCCAGGTAGTCTTCATCCAGGACCTCGCGGAGCCCGCGGGCGACGGCCTCAAGGTCACGCCCGGCCAGCCCGCCGTAGGTCGGGAACCCTTCACTGATGATGAGGAGGTTCTTGAGCTTATCGGAAAGGGCGTCGTCGTCGAGGGTCACGAAGCCGCCGATGTTGGCCAGGGCGTCCTTCTTGGCGCTCATGGTGGCCCCGTCGGCATAAGAGAACATCTCTTGGGCGATCTCCAGGACGGATTTCTCCGCGTAGCCTTTCTCCCGTTTCTTGATGAAGAAGGCGTTCTCCGCGAAGCGGCAGGCGTCGAAGAAGAAGGGAACCTCGTACTGGCGGCAGATCCGACTCACCTCCTTGATGTTCTTCAGCGAGACCGGCTGTCCTCCCCCGCTGTTGTTGGTGATTGTCAGCATCACCAGGGGGACCTTCTTCGCGCCCTTGCTTTCGATGAACTTCTTGAGACGGTCGACATCCATGTCCCCCTTGAAGGGATGCGGGGAGTCCGGGTCATAGGCCGCGGGAGCGGCCAGGTCCACGGCGTTGGCCCCGAGGACCTCGACGTTGGCCCGGGTCGTGTCGAAGTGGATGTTGCTCGGGACGTGGTCCCCCTTTTTGACCATCCCTTCGAACAGGATGCGCTCGGCCGCCCGTCCCTGGTGGGTGGGGATGACGTGGGAGAAGCCGAAGATGTCCTTCACGGTATCCTCAAGGTGGAAGAAGTTCCTGGCCCCGGCGTAGGATTCGTCCCCCATCATCATCCCGGCCCACTGGTTGTCGCTCATGGCCGAGGTCCCGGAATCCGTGAGGAGGTCGATGGTGATCTTGTCGGCGGCGATCTGGAACACGTTGAACCCCGCCTGGCGAAGGAGCGCGTCGCGCTCCTTCCGCGTCGTCGACGGGATGGGCTCGATGACTTTGATGCGGTACGGTTCCATGGGTTCTTTGATCTCAGCCATGTTCGCCTCCCCCTTCGATGTCAATGACCATCATAGACCGGCCCTAAAAAAACACAAGTCTTTTGAACTCGCGGAAACGCGCCTCGATCTCTCCGGAAGTGAGCGTCAGGAACCGGTCGATGCCGAAGTCCTCGATGGCGAAGGACGCGACGACGCTCCCGTAAACGGCAGCCCTCCGGACCTCCCGGGGAGTGATCTTTGCGACCTTGTCCAGGTATCCCAGGAACCCGCCCGCGAAGCTGTCGCCCGCGCCCGTCGGGTCGACGACGTCCTCACACGGCCTGGCCGGAATGCCGAAGACGAAGTCCGTCCCGAAGACGAGCGCCCCGTGCTCCCCTTTCTTGGCGACGATGAGCGACGGACCGCATTCGAGGAGCTTTTTCCCGGCCCGGACCAGGTTGTCGTCCCCGGCCAGGAGCTTGACCTCTTCGTCATTGGCGAAGTAGATGTCCACGCGTCCGAGCTCCCGGAAGACGGCCTTCGGCTTGTTCTCGATCCAGAACCTGATGGTGTCCATGGCCACGAGCTTCGGCTTCCGGACCTGTGCCAGGACCGGGCCATGCAGGTCGGGGTCGATATTGGCCAGATAGAGGATATCCGCCGACCTGTAGGACGGCGGAAGTTCGGGCTTGAAATCGGCGAAGACGTTGAGGTCGGTCCGGACCGTGGTCCTCTGGTTGGGGTCGGCCCCGTAGCGTCCCTCCCAGTGGAAGGTCTTCCCGGCCCGTATGGAGACCCCCTTGATGTCGATCTTGTGCGACCGCAGGAGTTCGATCGTCCGTTTCGGAAAGTCCTTCCCCACGACACCGACGACCTTGGGTCTTGTGAAGAAGCTCGCGGCCAGCGCGCAGTAGGTTCCGGAGCCGCCGACGATCCTTTCGCGCCGGTCCAGGGGGGTTTCGATGGTGTCGAAGGCGAGGGAACCGATGATGACCAGGCTCACGGGGACGTCCTCAACAAGGGATGTATTTATCGATGATGATCCTGAGCTTTTCCCTGGTCCCGGAAGGGATGAGGGCCGGATCGGTGACGATCGCGTTCCTGAGGGCCTCGCCGCAGCCGCAGGCCCTCCTCCCCCCGGGGGGAAGGGCCGCGACGGCCGACTTGATGACGGCCTTGGCGTTGCCGATATTGAGCCTCAGGTTCTCCAGGATGAGTTCCACGCTGACGGATTCCTCTTCGGCGTGCCAGACGTCGTAATCCGTCGCCAGGCTGAGGGTGGAATAGCAGATCTCGGCCTCGCGGCAGAGTCTGGCTTCGGTGGCGCTCGTCATGCCGATGACGTCGCAGTCCCAGGAACGATAGGTCCTGGACTCGGCGACGGTGGAGAAAGCCGGGCCCTCGATACAGATGTAAGTTCCGCCGAGGTGCATCCGGAGGCCGAGGCCCTTTCCGGCCTCGTGAAGGACGCGGGAAAGTTCCGGGCAGACCGGCCGGGCGAAGCCGATATGGGCGACGATCCCGTCACCGAAGAAGGTGTTCTGGCGGCGCGTCCGATCATAAAACTGGTCGGCGAGGACGATATCCCTGGGCCGGATCTCTTTCTTGAGCGAGCCGACCGAGTTCACGGAGATGATCCTCCCGACGCCGAGCGTCTTGAACCCGTATGTGTTGGCCCGGTAGTTGATCTCGGCGGGCAGGAGGCGGTGCCCCCGGCCGTGGCGGCTGAGAAAGGCCACGCTTTTCCCTTCGAGCGTCCCGACGACATAAGGGTCGGACGGCCGGCCGAAGGGGGTATCGAGGGAGATCTCCCGGACGTCCTTGATCCCGTCGATCTCGTATAGCCCCGTGCCGCCGAGGATCCCGATATCCGCGCGAGTCTGCCCCGCTAGACCTGAAAGGGACATATTGCCTCCTTAGACGAGAATAAGGATATATAATTTATGCGGGGACAAGTCAAGGAGCGTTCGACGGCCGGCAGGGTCCGCGCTGGACAGGTTCGCGGTCTTGAGGTATCCTGTTGACAAAAAAAGAACTGTGGAGGGACGTCCAAGAGACTCGGGACCGAGGTTAAAAATGAAATATGTTTATTTTGACGCTTCGTCGGGACTGAGCGGCGACATGATCCTGGGGGCCCTCCTGGACCTGGGCGTCGAGCCGGCCCTCTTCAAGAAGGCGATGGCCCGCCTCAAGCTTCCGGTCCGCATCGATGTCCGTGAGGCCGAGAGGTCCCATCTTCGGGGCCTCAAGGTCGCCGTTATCGTCGAGCGCAAGAAGCCCGTGACAAGGACCTGGATCGACGTGGAAAGGACGATTGGGCGGAGCCCGTTCTCGCCCGACGTCAAGGCCGACGCCCGGAAGATCTTCAAGCGGCTGTTCGAGGCCGAAGCCCGGGTCCACGGCTGTCCTTTCCGCTCCGCGCATCTCCATGAGGCGGGAGCCGACGACGCGCTGGTGGACGTCCTTGGCGCCTGCTGGCTGGCCGAGGCGCTCCGTATCGGCGCCTTCTTCTGTTCTCCGCTCAATGTGGGCGAGGGCTTCGTCCGGACCTCCCACGGTCTCCTCCCCGTCCCTCCCCCGGCCGTGGCCGAACTCCTCAAGAACATCCCGGTCTATTCGGCCGGGGCCAAGGAAGAGCTCGTGACGCCCACGGGCGCGGCCGTCGTTTCGACGCTGGTTCGGGAATTTCTTTCCTTCCCCGAGATCACCTACGAAAAGATCGGCTGCGGCGCCGGCAGCCGCGACCTCCACGGCCTGCCCAACATCCTGAGGGCGTTCTATGGAAACATCGGGGACTTCAAGCCGCAAAAGAAGGTCTTTGTGGTCGAAGCGACGATCGACGACTCGACTCCCCAACTCCTGGCCCATTTTCTTGAGCTCGCCCTCAAGAAGGGAGCCCTCGACGCCTTCCTCACCCCCGTCGTCATGAAGAAGAGCCGGCTGGCTACGAAATTGACCCTTCTCGCGGGGGCTGATAAAATAGATGGTCTGATCGAGGCCGTCTTCCGGGAAACGAGCTCCATCGGGGTCCGTTTCTTCCCGGTGGAAAGGCGGGTCTTGGGGCGGAAGATCCGGAAGGTCCGGGTCCGGGGAGAGGAGATCGGGATCAAGGTGTCCCGCCTGGGCGGCGAGGCCGTCAACGTCCAGCCCGAGTATGCGGACTGTCTGAAGGCCTCGGAGAGAAT
>JALHVH010000480.1 GCA_022867105.1 Candidatus Aminicenantota bacterium | reverse complement strand
TGCTGTTGTCGGGGTTTATGGGAGGGAAACTCGCTTGCTCGGATGTCCGGGTCAGGAACCGGAAGAATAAGATGCGCATGGTCAGGGCCTTTTTGTCGGGGAAGCGGATGCTTTGCAGTGGGACGCGCGCCTCCACGGTCCAGCCCGTGTCGTCGATCAGGCCCTTGCTGTACCAGACCATGTCGTGGCTGTCGTCGACGTTGCCCTGGACGTTCATGATGCCGTCGCCCTGGATGCCGAGGGGGTTGAGCATGAAGGTGAAGCCGCTCTGGTTGTCATTGAAGGTGTCGAGGATGACCCCGACGAGGTCGTCCTGGCCCATGGCGTCCCGCTTGCAGACGGAGGACTTGATCTTGACGGGTTCGGTATCGTTGCAGCGGAAGGCGAAGTAAAAGTTATCCGGGTCGTAGGCCAAAAAAGCCTCTGTGCGTTGGGACAGATCCTTGCCGTAGTCGGGCTTGAAGGTCTTGAAGGCGTCGAACTTGGCGGCCGTCTCCCAGATCGGGTCGTCGAGCCGGCCGTCGATCGAGGGAGGGGTGGCCGTCGGGGGGATAACGAGCGGGGCGGGGGGTTCGGCCGAGGGGCCGCGGGATCGCCTGGCCGGGTCCGGGCCGGGGCCGGCGGCGGATGATGCGGCAGGCATGGCCGTAAGCGTCAGCGTCAAGGCGGCTATTATCGTGAAGCGGAGCGATTTACTATTGAGGGAAAAACCAAAATTCATCTTGTTTCTCCAAATCCATCACTCATTACTACGCAATGACGCGGCTAAAGGTTCCCTGCCCCGTGGAGGAGGCCCAAACAATCTTGATTTCGAGGACATCCCCTTTTATCAATGTTTCAAGGAATCAAAGGACTGCTCAAGGGCGATTTATATCGCGTACATCAGCGCGACCCCGGCCCCGGAAGCCGGAAGGCGAACGGATTCTCATTGCCGAGGATGACCGCTGCCTGGACTCCCCCAGGCGGTCTCAGAGCTGAATTTCCGTGTCTCCGTAATCCTGGGGGGCTCCGATTGGACCTTGGGCGTCAAGGCCTGGGCACTCGCCATGGTCCCCGGCCTCAGCCTCTACGAAAGTGGCCATTCCCGGAGTCGGGGGCTTCCGTTTGGAGGTCGTGCGACTTTTGAATAAATATTTCGTATAATGATATGGGAAATTGGGGTTTATTAAAGGATTTGCGATAGGCAACATGAAGAAGGTCGAATCCCTCCCAAAAAGGAATGGAGGAGGTGGCAGGCATGTGGAAGAAACGGGGAACATCACCCTGATTGAAAAAGCCAAAAGGGGCGACGAGGAAGCGTTCAACGACCTTTTCGAAAGGGAACAAAAATGTCTTTTCAACCTGATGCTTCAATTGACCGGGGACGTCGCCGCCGCGGATGACCTGACCCAGGAAGCTTTCGTCAAGGCGTATCGAAAGCTGGCGAGCTTTCGACTCCAAGCCAGTTTTCGGACATGGCTGACCAAGATCGCCATCAATATCTTCCGAAATGAACTCCGGAAAAAAGCTCGACACAGCACCCTCTGCCTGGAGGAGATCCCGGTTCCCGCCGACGGAGACAGACCTGAGCGCGTGGTCATCAGGGGCGAGCTCCAATGGTGCATCCTCCACAACCTGCGGTACCATTTACCGAAAAAATACCGGGAGGTCTTGGTCCTCAGAGACCTTCAGAACCTGAGCTACAAAGAAATCTCCGGAGTCCTGGGCTGGAGCTTGAGCCGGACCAAAACGAACCTCCACCGGGCCCGCCGGATGTTCCGGGGGCAGTTCATCAACGGGCGGTGCAAGGCGTTCACCGACGATTATCTCTGCATCTGTGAAGGGATCCTAAGTCTATGAATTGCAGCGAAGCGAAGGCCTTTTTTTCGGAACACCTTGACGGGACTTTGAACAAAAAAAGCCGAGCAGCCATAAGAAGGCACCTGGAGAGTTGTCCGAACTGCCGCGCCGATTGTGAGAGCCTTATGAAAAGCCTCAAGATTTTGAAGAAGCTTAAAGAGGTCAGCTGCCCTCGGGATTATCGGACCGCCGCCTCGAAAAAGAAAAGAGGCAAACGCTGACCGTCGAAGCCGTTCACGGAAACCGGGGGAGATCCCGTCGAATGGCCGGACCGTCCGGCGGTCGCGATAAGCCGACCTGACGGAAGACGGGCTCTTTCAAACCGAAAGGCTTCGGGGAAGAAGCGGATCATACGATTATTGAGTATTTTCCTTCGGGACACTGGGCCGGCTCTCCGGAAGACATGGCGGTCAGGACCTTGTAATGAGCGACTTCGGATTCCAATTCGATCAGGTAGTCTTTGTCTTTGGCGAAGTTATAGACCGCTTTATCGATATCGGGACCCGCAAAGGCCCGGATGGAACTCTCCGAATCCCAAAGGGACAAAAGGAGAAATTCCGATCTTCCCTCCTTCATCCTGCGCAAGACAAAGACGCCGCGATTTCCGCTTAAGGACCGATACCAGGGGACGCCGGTTTCCATAAGGTAGTTGCCAAAGGCTTCGCTCCGGGGAGCCTCCGTGACGCCATGCCAGATTCTCATGATCATGATCATTTCTCCGGATCAGGGGATTCTTTGTTTAATGCGGCCAAAACGGCCCGAACGTTTCGCGGCAAGAGTTCGACGTATTCCATGAGGTCCAGATCTTGAAGCCTTTTATGGATTGAAGCCGGGAGTTTTTCATCCATGTCGCCGAGCAGAAGGAGGCTCTCTTCCTCCGAGAATTCTTCGCCGGGTTCGACCCACTGCCGGAAGGGCGCGTTTTCCGGGCAGACATCCTGGCACGTGAGGCATCCTACGAGAGCGTTATGGAAGGAGGGCTTCACCCAATCGGGAAAATCCCCCGGCTTCTCGTTGAGATAAGTGAGGCACCGGTCCGCGTGCAGGAGGAAGCGGTCCGCCGTGATTGCTCCCGTTGGGCAACTCTGCAGACAGGCCCGGCAGTTTCGGCAGCGCTCCATGAGCCCGGCCTCCTGCCAGGAGTCCTCGGCGGCGGGATAATCCGAATAGAACGCCATCAGCCGGTGATAGCTTCCCATTTCCGGCACATAACAGATGTTGTTCCTCCCAAATGATCCGAGCCCGCTCCGGGCGGCCAGAAGCTTCAAAGGAAGGTTCGTTCGGGCCGCCCGAAATCCCTTCGGGCTGAGAATTCTCTTCAGGAGTTCTTCCGCGCGCAAGTTGGGGTAATAGAGATACGTGGGGGGGATCAAAAATGGGAACGACTTGCCGTGGAAGCGGAAGACGACCTGAATTTTCGGCTGGGGGAAGGCTGCGATGATGATGGTGCGGGCTCCGGGGAGGGACTCCGAGGGCGCGAAACTGAAATCGGCCAATCTCTCCTGATAGAATTCTTCGGAAAACTCGCCCTTGTCATGCCGTCCTTTGATGGCCTCTTGAAGTTCAAGCAAGTGGGCGATGGACACCGTTCGAACCTGAAAACCCTGTTTTTCGAGTTCCCAAAGAACGTGCTTCATGAATTCTCCTGTCGTATAACGTGGGTTCTTCAAGTTATTTGATGTCAGCAGAGGGTTGAAAGTTTCAGGAAAGTTAAAAATGGAAGCCGACCCTCATCGTCTACCCTGGCAGGACGGCCTTCCTGAGGTCCTCGAGTCTTCCCTGAAGCCGTTCCGTGAACGCCTTGAGGCGAGCTGCAGCCGCATGACGAACATGTTCGAGATCTCTTACGAGCGAAAGTAGGGGTCAGGTCTCAACATTGGACAAAATTGTCCAATGTTGAGACCTGACCCCTTGTTCGTCTCGTTTACGGGGCCGGGGGAAGAGCGTATACTGGCTTCAAGAAATCCCAAGCTGGAGAAGCGTACCATGGACATCAAAGTCACGAAGGAACAATACGAGAAGCTGCTCCACCTGACCTACCTGGGCAATTGGATC
>JALHVH010000479.1 GCA_022867105.1 Candidatus Aminicenantota bacterium | reverse complement strand
GCTAAATATCTCCATTCCATTGGTTTTCGCGATTTCAACGATGGATTTAATAAAACATTGAAACCGCTCTCCATCTGGAAGCGAAACGCGCACCCCTTTTTTTTCTAAACTGCGCATTCGCCTTTCAGTATGCTTATATGTGTCTAACATGCTGATAATTAATCGTTTTGTATAACCTCTCAGCGAGGATGCGATAGTTGAGATTTTCTCAAGGTGGTGATGACTCGGACACTGATTCGTTATGACTATCGGGTCGTATCGCCACATGACTCTGTCGGGGCCTATATGATCGGCCAAGGACCTAAATGTCTCGACGGACGGCTTGGTTGACGGACTCTTAGGATCGATGATTCTCGGATTGGCCAGAATTGTATATTGAAAATAATAGCGAAATCCCCTCATGTCAAGTTCAGCAAGCCGCTTGATGAGAGGCTTCGGGTTTCTGGTCCAAAAAACGATGACATCAACATCATCCGGATTCAAAGAGACGTAGGATATCATCTTAGGATTAGCTGGATTTGGTACAGTGCAATAACCTGCGCGTATCCTGTTTATAAACCATTCGGCATAGAAAGCCGGAATATCCGTCCTTCGGCTCGCGCTTATGATCATTCGCATTTCAAAGAGGGACACCATACCAATTTCCGAATTCCCTGAAACGACGAAATTTCCAGGGGAAAAATAATAAATTCGGAAATTGGTATTGTGTCCCCAATTTTAAAACAGCCCGGTGGAGCCGAAGCCGCCGTCACCGCGGGAGGTGCCGTCGAGTTCGTCGGCTTCGACGATCGTCGGCGCCTCGACGGGCTGGATGAGCATCTGGGCGATCTTCATGCCGGCCTTGACGATGAACGGCTCCCGCCCCAGGTTGGCCATGACGACCCGGACTTCCCCTCTGTAGCCCGCGTCCACGACACCCGCCAGCCGGTGAACACCTTTGAGGGAGATGCCGCTCTTGTCCCACACCAGGCCGACATATCCCGCCGGGATGGCCATCCGAATGCCGGTCGGCACGGGCAGCGTCTCGCCAGGCCCGATGACCATATCGACGCACGAGAAAAGATCCATGCCCGCGTCGCCCGTGTGCGCGTAAACTGGAATCTTCGCGTCCTGGTTTATCTTCTTTATCCTGATGTCCATGCTTACACTCCTTCGACCCGCACGTCCCCGAAATAAGGCCTGGCGATCTCCTCCAGCATGACGAACTCCGCCGGAGGGTACGGCTTGACCGCGAGGAACGCCGGGTCGATCGTGTCGTGGGCGACGAACTGCTGGAGCTGGTAGAGGTCCGCCCCCTCCAGCCACGCGCCTATTTTCCGGATGTCCTCGCGCCCCAGCAGTCCCGGCACCACGGTCGTCCGGAACATGTACTTCAGCCCCGATCCCTTCACGATCTCAACACTCCGCCGGATGTCCCCTTCTCTGACCGCCGTCCCCGTCACTTCGCTGTAGCGTTCGAGCGGCGCCTTGATGTCCATGGCGATCCAGTCGACGACACCGTCCCCGACGAGCTTCTCGAGCCTCCCCGGAAGCGACCCGTTCGTGTCCAGCTTGACCAGCAGCCCCCGCTCCTTGATGACCCTCATCAGGTCCTCGACGTCCTCGCTGAGCAACGGCTCTCCCCCCGTAACGCACACGCCTTCGAGCCAGCCCTTCCGCCCATCCAGATACCCTAAAAAAAGGTCCATCGGCATCGTCGGAAAAGATTCCGGCCTCAGCACGAG
>JALHVH010000478.1 GCA_022867105.1 Candidatus Aminicenantota bacterium | reverse complement strand
AGGATCAGTGTCACCCAGACCGATATCATCCGATTCGAGAACGGAAAAATGGTTGAGGCGTGGGAAGATTATGATGAAGCCGGCATGAAGGCGCAACTCGGAATGGAGCTGACCCCGAAGGATGCAAAAAAATAGGCTTTGCGGCTGGCCGCGAGCGAGCTCAGAAAAACAAAAAGATCAGACGTCTCGCGGTTCGAGGAGGAGCCTCAAGCCCGCGGAAATTTCCTTTCAATAGACCCGGAAGTCTCTCGGCGAGGAGAATGCCTGAGAGCAATTTCTTTTCGCCGCGTCTATTTAAATTGGGAACAGACAAGACAGTTGACATATTAGTATCATTTTAGTACTATCAAGATGCCTAAGAAAATCCGGGAGCTGATCAGGGAACTTGAGATGGCCGGTTTCGTCAATCGCGGAGGGAAAGGAAGCCATCGCAACTTCATCCACGTATCGGGCGTCGTCCTGACCGTCTCGGGCCAACCCGGAGACGATGCCAAGCCGTATCAATTCAAATTGGTCAGGGAAAAAATCGAGGAAACACAGAAATGAAACCGCGCGATAAATACCTGAAGCTCGTCGTCTGGTCGGAGGAAGACCAGTGTTACGTTGGGTCCGTCCCCTGCTGGATCGACGCCTGCTGTCACGGGAGCGACGAAACGGAGGTCTACCGAGAGCTTTGCAGTATCGTTGACGAGTGGATCGAGATCTATCGGAAGGACGGGCGGCCCCTCCCCCCGCCTACGAACAGGGACTATTCCGGCAGGTTCGTATTACGGACCGGCCCGGAGATGCACCGAGCCCTTGCCGTCCGCGCCCTCAACGAAGGCGAAAGCCTGAATTCGTTCGTCGTCAAATCGCTCAAGAAGACGGTCCAGCAGGGGCGGGAATGAACTCCCGCGGTTCGAGGTCAGCGCCGTCCGTTCCGTCCAAGCTATTGACCCAGCCCACACTAAATGGAAGAGAACCTCTTTTAATAACGCGGCGTGATCGCGACCTTGACCTCGGTCTTGTGGCTGTTGAACAGGACGACGGGGGCTCCCGGCCCGGAAGACGGCTGGTAGCGCTTCCACTCCCAGCGGAAGGCGCGTTCGACCGGACCGGCCCGGACCATTTTCTCTTCGAAGACGATCTCGTTCGATCCCTTGGCGACGGAAGTATCGTACCCGGAGGGAGAAAGGCCGCCCTCCTCCTTTTTTGAGGCCGGGAGGATGAGATCGAACTTTTCGCCGGCGCCGCTCCGCGGCACAGGGAAGCCGTCGACGATGAAGTTGAACCGGAGGATGCCGCTTTCGTTGAGAACGTAGTTCATCCGGAACGCGGGTCTGTCGTTGAAGTCCTTTTCGGTCAGGATTTTCTGCTCCCCCCCGGACGAGACCTTTTCCCGGGCCTCCCAACGCAGGGTCTCGGACCCGGAATGATAGAGGAGGAAGTCGGCGTCATCCTTTTCCATGCTCCCCGACCAGGTCGCCTCGTAGAGAAATTCTCCCGCGCAGGCGGCGTCCGCCTCCCGGACGGAGTATTGGCCCTTCACGGTCAGGCGGAGTTCGACGTCCCACCACCGGGGGGGGCGGGGGGAAAGTTGGCCGGAGGCATGAAAAACAGGGAACAGGAAAAAGACAACCGGGATCATCCGGAACAGGATCACGATCGGACGGTTCATGATCTCACCAGCCTTCCCCATCTTATCCCACATGAAAGGGGCTTGACAAGCCGCGGCCGTTTTGCTATCTTATCTAAACTTTAGGGTCCATAATATAAACTGATGAGTTTAAAGAGGAAACTGGAAAGTTTATCATGAAAACCATCGATCTGCGGAAGGCGCGTGAGCGGCAGCGGCGCGAGGAATACAAGGAGACGATCCTCCACGCGGCCGAGTCCATCATCGTCCGGAAGGGATACCGCGCGACGACCATGGATGACATCGCCCGGGAGGCCCAATTTTCCAAGGCCACCCTCTACAACTACTTCAGGAGCAAGGGCGACCTGACCTACGAGATCATGCTCCACTACTTCGACGACATCAAGAGGAGTCTCGCCGGCATCCAAGGCCTCGATCTGGACCCCATGGAAAAGCTCAAGAGGACCATCCTCACGATCCTCGAGGTCTACGACGAAAGGGAGAACCTCTCGCGGGCCATCATGATGGACGACTCCGAGCACGGCATCATGAAGGCGTTCGTCGCGGAACAGAAAGGGACGTCGTCTCCGGTCGAAAAGAAGTTCATCAAGACGATGAAGGCGAAACGCCGGGAGATCCTGGAGATGGGCTGCGCCATCGTCAGGGACGGCATCCGCTGCGGCGCGTTCCGGGACGTGGACGCTTCCTCGGCCATGAACTTCCTCAACGCCGTGCTCCAGGGCGTCCTTCACCTCAGGGCCTGGATGGACCCGAAGCCCGGGGCCCGGGAAGAGGCGGAAATGATCTTCGATTTCTTGCTGCGGGGGATCGAAAAAGAACATGCCCCCTCCCCCTTAAAAGGAGATTCGCAATGAGGAGATTCCTAACGTTCGGCCTGATCATCGGCTTGGGCTTCGCCCTGGCGGCGCCCGGCTTTTCTCAGGAGAAGCTCGTCCTCACTCTCGACGATTGCTTGAATCTTGCCCTGACTCAAAATCCTTACTTCCGGGCCACCCTGGAAAAGGAGGCCGCCGCCCGGGCCCAGGTCCGGCAGGCGGCGTCGCGCTTCTTCCCGTCGCTGAACGGCCAGGGGAGCGACATCCTGGACAAGAAAGTGTTCACCCTGGAGTTCCCCTCCTTTATCCCGGGCGAGCCGCCGCAGAAAGTGAAGGTCGATTTCACCAAGACTTATCAGTTCACGATGGCCTTCTCCATGCCCCTCTTCGCGGGCGGGAGCCTCATCTCCGGATTCCGGCAGGCGAACTATAACCTCGAGGCGACGAAGGAGGTCATCCGCCAGTCCAGGCAGGAGACGGTCTTCAACGTCAAGAAGGCCTTCTATGGCTATCTCCTGGCCGCCAAGTTCGCCGAGGTCTCCGACGAGGCGGTGACGCTGGCGGAGAAGCATTACAAGAACGTCCGGAACCTCTACGAGGTCGGCATGGCCTCCAAGTTCGATCTCCTGAGGTCCGAGGTCCAGGTCGCCAACCTGAAGCCGCAGCTCATCCGGGCCAGGAACAGCTTGAGTGTCGCCGGGCTGGGGCTTAAGACCCTGCTCGGGATCGACCTCGACCAGGCCATTGAGATCAAAGGAGAGCTGAGCTATATTCCCCTCGAAACCGACGTCCATGAGGCCGTCCGCCGGGCCCTCCTCCAAAGGCCCGAGCTCAATCAGCTCATCTTCCAGCGCCGGATGGCCGCGGAGATGGTGAAGATCGCCCGGGCGGCCGGGCTTCCGTCGGTGTCCATCGGCGGCGCCTACAATTTCTGGGCGAACCGGTTCAATTTCGGGAACAAGAACTGGGAAAACTACTACACCGTGAGCCTGAACCTGACCGTCCCCATCTTCAACGGCTTCGCCATCGACGCCCAGGTCGGCCAGTCCAAGGCCCTCCTGAAGGAGCTGGAATGGACCCAGAAAGGGCTCTCGGAGGCTATCAGGTTCGAGGTCGAACAGGCCGTCCTGAACTACCAACAGGCGAAAGAATCCCTGGCCTCGCAGGAGAAGAACGTCGAGCAAGCCCAGGAGGCCATGAGGATCGCCGAGTTGAACTATTCCGAAGGCCTGGCGACGAACCTGGACGTCTCCACGGCCCAGGTCGCGTTGAGCCAGGCAAAGACGAACCTGTCCCAAGCGCTTTACGACTGCGTGATCTCGCTGGCCCAGCTCGAAAAGGCCATCGGGGACAGCACGGAAGATAAACAGCCGAACTAACGGAGGAACGATATGAAACGCATCATCCATGTCATGGTTCTGGCCGCTCTGGTCATGGGCATAACTCTCATCTCCTGCAAGGCCCCGAAGAAAGCGGCGCAGGCGGGCGGGCAGGAAGTCCAGGAGGTCACGAGCGTCAAGGCCTTCCGGGTCGTCCGGGAGAGGATCTCGGCCAAGGTGTCCTACACCGGGACCCTGGAGGCCGTCAAGAAGATCGCCATCACTCCCGACGTCGGCGGCAAGATCGCCACGATCAACGTCCGCGAGGGCGATCGTGTCGCGAAGGGACAGGTCCTGGCCGAGATCGACACCGAAGCCACCCGGCTCCAGCTGAAACAGGCCGAGGCGGGTCTGGCCGTGGCCCGTGCCGGCTTCAACGACGCCAAGAAGAACAAGGACCGGATGGACCGCTTGATCAAGGAAAACGCGGTGTCCGAGCAACAGTATGAGCAGGTCCGGCTGGCCTGCGACGCGGCGGACGCCCAACTCCAGCAGGCCCAGGCTGCCCTGAACATCGTCGCACACGCCCTGGATGTTTCCATCATGAAGGCGCCCTGGAGCGGCGTCATCGCTTCCAAGAACGCCGAGGTCGGGGACGTGATCAATCCCATGATGGGCGGTTTCTCCGCGGCCACGGGCGTTCTCACCCTGATGGATTTCGCGAGGGTCAAGGT
>JALHVH010000477.1 GCA_022867105.1 Candidatus Aminicenantota bacterium | reverse complement strand
GTGGACGGCGTCTGCCAGAGCTGCAACATCAACATCTCAACCCAGATGTTCTCGTCCATCGAAGGCAGCAACGACATCTACGTCTGCGAGAATTGCGGGAAGTACCTGGTCTACGGAAAGAAAAAAAAGAAGTAGTCCGACAACGGGGCTGCGGTTCTGGAATTCATTCGATCGCCGTGGTCACGAAATTCGTTGGGTTCAGGAGCTTGAAGACAGGATAGGCTTGGTAGCCGCGTCCCCATTGGGCGACGACGTACCGGTCGAAAAAATTCCAGGCCAGGAGACCGTCGTCGCTCTCCGGTTCCAGGAGGTAAGCCGCCAGAGCGCCCAGCGGCTGGGCCGTCCGGACGAGGACGGTCCCGGCGGGGAACTCCCTCGTCTCGGGGGCGTACTCGCCTTTGACCGTGTTCATGCGGTGCCCTTGGTAGGGCCGCTCGACCCCCTTGATCTCTTTGGGGAGGAAGACCTGGACTTCGAGCTTCGCCGGCATTTCGAGCCGCTCCAGGGAGATCCCGTGCTGGAGGAGCTTCCCGACGACCTCGGCATCGGCGGCGGGTAGAAGATAAGCGAAGGGGAAGCGGACGCCCCGCTTGACCCGATAGTCAGCGTAATAGGGGATCGTATAGGTCTTTTTCCGGTCCGTCCTCTTCATCTCGGGCCAGGTGCCGGGCCGGTCGATGACCTCGGTCTCGTATCCGTGGATGGTGACCGGCTCGTCAAGCGGCCGGAGTTCGTACTCCACACCGAACATATCGGAATCTGCGGGCGCCAGACCCTTCCGGACCGTCCGTTGGTCGGCGTCGGCCACCAGGCGGGTGAGCTCGTCGGCGTGGTCGGCCGTATAATCAAGGATGGCTTTCAGGAAAAAGTAGTTGCCGAGGACACGCGTCTTGAAGTCCGCATGGACGTAGTTCTCGTCTAGGATGGACAGCCGGTTCCGGAGGCCGACGTAATTGGTGACATATCGGGGTTGGGGCTCGAAGGTCTCCCAGCCTTTTTCCGGGGCCTTCCAGTCCCGGAAGCCGCCGTAGGGAAGGCCGAGCGTTCCGTACTTGCCCTTCATGATCCCGTTGACGGCCGGAAGCATTTCCTGGCGCTGGAACTCAAGGAGGGGGAGGTCGCCGTTCGGGTTCATGGGCCAGGACCAGGTCACGGTCTCCTCATGGAAGGCGCCGTCCGTGGTGTGGCAGTCCACGACGAGTGTGGGGTCCCAGCGGGTGAGGACATTCCGGACCAGGCCGCGGAGTTCCGGACTCTCGAGCTTGATGGAATCGCGGTTGAGGTCAAGGTTCTGGCCGTTGGGGCGGACGCCGACGCCCTGCTCGGGGCCGGGCTGGTCGCTCCGGTTCTCCGGGCTGATCCTCTCGTTGCCGTCGGCGTTGAAGATCGGGGCGACGAGCAGGATGAGCTTGTCGAGATAAGGGGTCTTCGGGTCGAGGACGATGTCCCGGAGGAGCATCAGGGACGCCTCTTTTCCCTCCACCTCGCCGGCGTGAATGTTGGCCTGGATGTAAACCACCATCCTTTTGTCGGCCTTGAGCCCGAAGGGGGAGAGGGGGGCCGGTTTCCCCGCGACCAGGAGGGGGACCTCCCGGCCTTCCGGGCTCGTGCACAGGGTCTCGACCCGGACGAGCGGGCTGAGGTGCTGGACCTCCCGGATAAACGACATGACATCCGCGTGGCGCGACGTGGCCTTGTAATCGGTCGCTTCTGCGACGGTCTGCGGCCCCTGCTGGGCGGGGTGAAGGCCGGTCAGGACCATCAAAGCGAGGGCGGCAACCAAGATCCCTCGAGCGTTCTTTCGTTCGGCATTCATGACTTTTTCCTCAATCACCTGGATGGATAAAGGATACAGTATTTTCTTTCGTGTGAGAAGGAATTCCGGGTATCGTGAGAAGTCGATGTCATCGTTTGAGAAGAAAGAATTCTGCCGGTGATTTTGGGGCGTGTTGACAATCTTCGGCCGTTCCATGAAAATGGGCTTGATCGAAAAGGCGTGCGAATGTCGAATTCCAGCGTGGCCACGGACAAGGAAGAGGCCCTGCGCCTCAGGATGGAGGGCCTCGGCATCTTCGAAAAGGACATCGAAGAAACGTTCATTCGCTCCGGCGGCCACGGCGGCCAGAACGTCAACAAGGTTGC
>JALHVH010000075.1 GCA_022867105.1 Candidatus Aminicenantota bacterium | reverse complement strand
TTGTAGTAGAGGGCCGTGGATTCGTCGGTCGGCCCGGAGATGATGAGCGGCGTCCGGGCCTCGTCGATCAGGATGCTGTCCACCTCGTCCACGATACCGTAATGGAATTCGCGCTGGACGAGTTGGGAGAGACGGAACTTCATGTTGTCGCGCAGGTAGTCGAAACCGAACTCGTTGTTCGTGCCGTAGGTGATATCGCAGCGGTAGGCGTCGTAACGGTCCTGGTCGGAGATGTCGTGAAGGATGGTTCCCACGCTGAGTCCGAGGAACCGGTAGATCGTCCCCATCCACTCCGTGTCGCGCTTGGCCAGGTAATCGTTGACGGTGACGATATGGACCCCGAGGCCCGTCAGGGCGTTGAGGTAGGCGGCGAGAGTGGCGACCAGGGTTTTTCCTTCACCCGTCTTCATCTCGGTGATCCGGCCCTGGTGGAGGATGACGCCGCCCAGGATCTGGACGTCGAAATGGCGCATCTTGAGGGTGCGGCGGGAGGCTTCCCGGACGCAGGCGAAGGCCTCGACGAGGATGTCGTCGAGCCCGGCGCCTTGGGAGAGTTTTTCCTTGAATTCGGCGGTCTTGGCCCCGAGCTCGGCGTCGGTCAGGGCTTTAATGCGGGATTCGATCTCGTTGACGGCGGAAACGAGGGGTCGGACCTTTTTCAGGTCGCGGTCATTCTTCGTCCCGATGAATTTTTGAATGAACCACTTAAGCATTTCCTATTTTTTATCAGAAAGCCTCCAAATTGTCAATTTGAAGCCTCAGAGCTTTCCCATGATTTCATCGACCAGCGGCTTGGCGCCGTAGACCTTGATCAGGGCCTCGATGATGGCCGAGGCGTGGACCATGACCGACCGGGAGATCTCCTCCTCATAGACGAAACGGGTCGGAAGGGACTGGATGTTCCCGTCGAAGAGGACGCCCGTAAACTCAGCCTTACGGTTGACGACCGGGGAGCCGGAGTTCCCGCCGATCGAATCGCAGGTAGCGACGTAATTGATGGGTGTCGCCAGGTTGAGGACGCCCTTTTTCTCGACAAAGCCCGGCGGCAGTTCGTAAGGCGGCTTGTTCCCGGCCTTTTTCGACCTCTCGTAGAGCCCTGCCAAGGTCGTTTGGTAGGGGACCTTCTTCTCGTTCTCCACGTAGCCCTTGACGACGCCGAAGCTCAGCCGGAGCGTCGACGTAGCGTCGGGCGGGATGGACGTTCCTTTGAGCAGGAAAATCGCCTTCGCGATGAGAGCGCCGTACGTCGTCTCGACGGCCTCGACCTCTTTCTCGAACCGGACCCTCAGGCCGCGGGACTTGGGGTCGACGAGCAGGGCCAGCTTGATCATGGGGTCCACCGAACGGTAGACGGCGTCGAGCCCGCCCTCCGTGAGCTTCTTCCGGAGGTCGAGGTCCTTGAGCCTGGTGCCGGAGACGAGTTCCTTGGCCACTTCGGCGGGGTCCCGGTCCCCGAGAAGCCAGCGGACCTCCTGGGTCGTCCCGAGCTCTTCCTTGAGCTGGGCCAACGAATCAGCGAGCTTCAGAGTCTCAAATTCGTCAGAGATGGGGGAGGGGGAGAAAAGGCCGCGTTCCAAGGAGGGCAGGTTGGAATCGCGGAACTCGCGGAGCCGCTGGTCGTTCGGCTTGGACTTTTCCATGGCCAGCCGGACGATGGTCCGGGCGGTGTTGAAGTAGGTCGTATAGAAACCGTTGGCCCTCTCGAAGAAGGTGTATTCCTTGAAGAAGAAGGCGTACGTCTTCTGGGCCGCGGCGAGCTCGTCCCAGGCCTTGCCGTATTCCTTCTCGAGGTCGGCGTTCCTCCGGACGGCCTCGCGAAGCGCTTGCTCTTCCCGGGCCTTCTTTTCCATGAGTTTCATGTCGAGCAGGCCCGATTGGTAGCCGGTGATGGCCTTGAGGCTGTTCTCGATGCCGAAAAGGTTGCGCAGGGCGACGCGGGCCTCTTCCGGGCCCATCTTGCTGTATTCATGCATGAGGGCCTGGCGCCGCTTGAAATTGGCCATGGCGAAGGGGTAGCTGACGTCCCTCAAGAACTCGAGCTGGGCGGACGTCAGGAGGCGGCCCGTCGAACCGGGGTTCCCCGAGCAGAAGACGAGGTCCCCTTCCTTGACGCCCCTGGCCGCCCACTTGAGGTAATTAGGGGTCTTCAAGGGCTGACCGTTCTCATAGATCCGGAAAATGGAGACGTCGAGGTCGTAGCGGGGATATGTGAAGTTGTCGGGGTCGCCGCCGAAAAAGGCCATCAGGTATTCGGGAGCGAAGACGAGCCGGACATCGATGTAGGACTTGTACCGGTAAAGGTGGTACATGCCGCCCGAGTAAAGGGTGACGACCTGGCACTTGAGGCCCGTCTTTTCAGCGCCTTCCTTCTCGATGGCCGCGATGGACTTGCCCCTGGCCTCGGCCGCTTCGGAAGCGCTCATCCCGGGCCTTCGAGCGCCGGTCACCGCCGCCGTCACGTCCTCGATGTCCTGGAGGACCCAGAGTTCCATGCCCGGGCACTTCAATTCTTCGCCCTGAGTCCGTGCATAGAACCCGGTTTTCATCAGGTCGTGCT
The DNA here is from genome assembly GCA_022867105.1 of Candidatus Aminicenantota bacterium. Lineage (GTDB taxonomy): Bacteria > Acidobacteriota > Aminicenantia > Aminicenantales > Saccharicenantaceae > JALHVH01. The sequence continues at coordinate 9,224 of JALHVH010000075.1, read as the reverse complement.
CCTTGGTGGACAGGTTCTGGATGGCCCCCTGGCCGACATGATGGTTGGTTAGGACGAGGCCGTCAGGGGAGACGAACGATCCGGACGCGCCGCCGAACCGGACCGAAGAGAGCTGGATATGAGAGATCCACTCGGGCGTCAGCGCGAAGCCATGCTTTTTTTGGATGAGCTCCTTGGGCGGCATGTTGAACAGCCACATGCCCTCGTCCGCACGGAGCGGGACGATGAGCCCGATGAGCAGGGTTAGGACGGAAAATATGGAAGCGGATCTGGTTCTTTTCATGTTTCTTCTCTCCTTTCTGTCCAGAGAGTTCTATTATACCGCAAAAGTCATGGAGCAGAATCCAACATCAGGGAATTCCGTTCCTATCCCCGGAATCCTACTTAATCCAGATAACCTAAAGACCGCAGGTTCTCGATCTCGTTTTTGGGAAGGCTGTTGAAGTCGATCCGGACAGGCTGCTGGTCGATCTCGCTGAATCGTTTCAGCCATTCCAGGAAGCGGGCCTTGAGGAGTGTCCGGACGCTTTCTTCGGGTTCCGAGGTTTCGAGGAAAAACGGCCTCGCTTCGCGATAAAGGGTTTCCCGTCCCGTATCCGTTTCGATGATATCATACCACTGTCGCCAGCGCAGACCGAAATCCGCCGCGACGTTGAACGAGCAGCAGACGGCGAGATGGTCGTCCCCACTCGTTGAATTCACCGCATCCAGCAGGCTCTTCCCGTCCAGGGCGATCCTCTGCCCGAACATATCCAGGACGGTGGGAAACACGTCGGCCAGTTCCACGACGGTCCTAGCCCGGCCCTTCAGATTCATGGCGGCGGGGAACTTGACGAGAAGGGGCACATGGGCGGTCTCTTCGAACACGATGTTGCCGTGTCCCCAATACCCCCGCTCGTAAAGCGATTCTCCGTGGTCCGAGAGGATGACGATCAGGCTGTTCTCATACAGGCCCTTTTCCCGAAGCGACTGCAAGAGCTTTCCTATCTCGCCGTCGACATAGGCGATCGCCGAGTCGTAATTGTCGACGACCGTTTTGATGTCCCCAGCCGCCAACGGATGCTTCAAGTGGCCGAGTTTCTGGGAATCCTCGATCACTCGCGGGGCGGAGGCGCCACTCCCCGGGTTCGTGAACATGTCCAGGTAAGGGGGCGGGGGGCTGATGGGAAGGTGGGGTTCCATGTAATGGACATAACTGAACAGCGGCCCAGGACGGGAGAGCCAGGAGCGGAACTCGGGAGGGATGGCCTTTTCATGGCCGTGGCGCCATTCTCCGATGAAAGGAAGATAATCGTCGATCCCGCGGGCGAAGCCCGTGGATAAGGACACGTTCCCGGTCGAGGTGAAAAGGGAGGTCCGGTATCCCTTGTCCTTCAGATACATGGGCAGAGTCAGCAGGTCTTTGGGGAGTTTGTTCCTAAGGATGCGCACCTTGTGTGTCTCGGGATAGAGGCCGGTGAATAGGGTGGCGACGCTGGAACGGGTGAACGACGCGTTGGCGTAAGCGTTCTCAAAAACGACCGCGTCCTGCGCGAACCGGTCGATGTTGGGTGATGTGGGGCGTGAGTATCCGTATGTTCCCAAGTGCTTTGCCTGGCAGGCGTCCATCAGGAAGATGAAGATGTCGGGGTCCTTGGGAAGGGCGGCTTTTGCCGTGGGCGGCCGCTCGAGGGTCCGGGGCGAGAACGAATATCCCGTGACATCGAAGCTTCCGGATTCGACGGCCGCGGTCAGGTATCCGGTCTGGTCGAACGAGAACGCGTGCAGGGTTCTCCCGGACAAGAAGCCCGCCTTGCGCGCCAAGACGCGGGAGGACGGGTTGGCGTCCTGAAAGTGCACTTCTGTGATCTTCAAACGACCTTTGCCCCGGAATTCAATACGGCCGGCCCCCTTGTCGACAAAGAAAGCCAGTGTTTCCCCCTGTTGAAGTCGGCGGGCGGTCCAGGCGTCCCTGCTTTGTTGGGTTTGTATGGAGGCGATCTTCAGGACAGCGTTCGTGGTTTTGTCGAACTCCAGGAAATTGAAACCCTCATTCAGCTTGACGTTGAACCTGGCGTTCGTGTTCTGCAGGGAAGGGTGGAGGGTCCCCTCCTTTTTCCTATTGACGGAGAAGGCGCAGGGGGACCCCTGGAGGGCGTATTGGATGTTGAGGCGGGCGGAAGAACCTTTCTTCCGCCACAGAATGAAGCGGGCGATGTTCTTATCGGCGAGAAAATATCCGTCCTTGAGTTCGAACCCTCCCCAGATGTTCATCCGGCCCGAGGCTGGATCGATCAGATGTTGGTCCTTCCCCCAGATGAACGTTGCGGGGAGTTCTGTCCCCACCGAGCGGTCATGGCAGGCGATCCCCCCGCAAAGGACCGCGCCTAAGGCCAGGCATGAAATGAGTTTTTTCATCTTGTCGTACGGGAGACATCATAGCAGAGCGCCACCTTTAGTCAAGGATCCGGAAGGATGTTTTATATATTCTATAAAATAAATAGGGTATAATATATGCTGTGGATAAAAAAATGTTCCCAGACGCGAGGAATTCGGATATCATGCCGGAGCACGAAACATGAGAACAAAAGGGTTGAGCCTGGTCGAAGCCCCGATCGACAAGCCCCTGAAGGTCATCGACATCGCCGGCGGCGAATCGGTCAGGAGGAGGCTCCTGGCCATCGGCTTCCACAAAGGGGACGTCGTGGAGCTGGATTCCGTGGCTATCCTGAAAGGTCCCATCCTCGTTCGGAGCTCCGCCTCCGGCATGCGGGTCGCCCTTGGACGGGGGATCGCCGGGAGGATCACGGTCGAGGTCCTGGATGGCCGGTCCTGACGCCCCGACGGTCATCTTCATCGGCCAGCCCAACTGCGGCAAGAGCACTCTCTTCAATTCGATCGCAGGCCTGAAGGCCGAGACCTCGAATTTCCCCGGGACGACCATCAAACACACCCATAGCCGGGTCTCGATCGAGGGCCGCCTCCTGGATATCATCGACCTGCCGGGGACCTATTCGCTCTGCCCGTCCGACCCGGCGGAGAAGACAGCGCTCTCCCACCTGTTCTCAGAAAAGCCCGACCTCATCATCAACGTCGTGGACGCCTCGGTCCTGGGGAGGAGCCTTGAGTTTACCCTCGAGCTCATCGAGCTCGGCTGGCCCATGGTCGTTGCCTTGAATATGATGGACCTGGCCGAAAAAAAAGGAGTTAAAATCGACCCTGGGAAACTGGCGTCGCTTTTGGGCGTCGCGGTCGTTCCCATCATTGCGTCGCGCGGCAGGGGTGTCAAAGAACTGCTCAACGAGGCTTTCAAAACCCTCGAAGACGCCGGGAAGCCCGGGGCGCGGACCTGGTCCAGGGACGTCGAGAGTCGCATCGAGGAGTTGGCGAGGTTGCTTCCTCCGGAATTTCCGCTCGTGGCCAACCGCCGGTTCACGGCGGTCAAGATGATCGAGGCCGACCGGCTCTTCTGCGACGTGATGCTGGGCGAGTTGGAACCGGGCCTCAAGGCCGAGGTCGACCGCGTTCGCCTCGGCATCGAATCCGGCCGGAGCGCCCCGGCCTATGAGATCATCTCCGCCGAGCGCCACCATCTGGCCCAGAAGATCGCCGAGGAGGCCAGCTTGGTCGAACGGGGGAGAAAAGTGCCGTGGGACAGGAAGGTCGATGACGTCATCATGCATCCCTTCTACGGCTACGTCATCCTGGCCGCGGTGTTCACGGCGTTTTTCTTTTTGATCTTCAAAATCGGGAACCCGCTCGAAACCCTGCTTCTCAAGCCGTTCACGTCCCTCGATCAGGACTTGGGCAGGCACCTCGGTTCGAACGTCCTCTTCCACCTGGCGGACGGGCTCGTCCAGGGCATCGGGGGGGGGATCGCCGTCGTCCTGCCATATTTCATCCCGTTGCTCGTCTTCATGGCCTTCCTGGAGGACCTCGGATACCTGGCCCGGGCGGGGTTCCTGCTGGACGCCTTCATGCACCACATCGGCCTTCACGGAAAATCGGTCGCCCCGTTCATCCTCGGTTTCGGCTGCAACGTGCCGGCGATCGTTTCGACCCGGATCCTGGAATCCAGGCGCGACCGGATCATCACGTCTCTCCTCATCCCGTTCATTCCATGTTCGGCCCGGACGACCGTCATCCTGGCGCTGGTCGCGTTCTATTTGGGTCCTTGGGCCGCCCTTGGCTTTTACGTCCTGAACATCCTGCTCGTGGCCGTCCTCGGACGCGTGATCACCTTGTTCACCAAAGCGCCGTCCCCGGGGCTCATTCTCGAGATCCCGACCCTGAAGCGGCCCTCGTTCAGGAACATCCTGAAGAAGACCTATTTCCAGCTCCGCTCGTTCCTGGCGTTCGCCTGGCCGCTCCTCATCGCCGGGAGCGTCTTCCTGAGCCTGCTTCAAGCCTTCCACGTCGACCGGACGATCAACGCGGTCCTCTCGCCCCTTGTCGCCGGGGCGCTGGGATTGCCCAGAGAACTGGGAGTGACGCTCGTGTTCGGGTTCCTGCGAAAAGAGTTGTCATTGATCATGATGCTTCAGGCCCTGGGGACCAGCTACCGGGACCTCCTCACCGTGATCACCAAGGAGCAGCTCCTTGTTTTCACGGTTTTCGTCAGCTTCTTCATTCCCTGCTTGTCCACGTTCGCCATGCTCTGGAAGGAAATGGGGAAAAAGATCGCCTTTCTGTCCGCCGCCCTGAGCGTCTCAGTCGCCGTCCTCCTCGCCTGGATCATCCGGATCGTGGCCTGAATCCCCCTGTTCTATTTCCTCAAGGCGGAGATCAGGGTCAGGGCGGTTTTTTCTCCGACGACGGCCGCGAGGTCCGCGAAGGATGCGGAAAGAATGGCGTCGAGGCTCCTAAATCTTTCGAGCAGAGCGGCTTTCCTTTTGGGACCCAGGCCCGGGATGCCGTCCAGTTCGGACCCAAAGCTCTTTTTTTCCCGGCGCTTCCTGTGGAAGGTGATGGCGAAACGGTGGGCCTCGTCCCGAATATGCTGGAGGAGCTTGAGGGCGGGCGACGTTCTGTCCAGCCGGATGCCTTCGGGATGATGGGGCGTGAAAATGATCTCTTCCCGTTTGGCCAGGGAGATCACAGGCACGTTCCCCGCTCCCGCATCGCCAAGAGCTTTGACCGCGGCCGCGAGCTGTCCCTTCCCGCCATCCACCATGATGAGCCCGGGTCCTATGTTCCCCTCTTCCTTGAGTCGGACGCAGCGGCGTCGGACGACCTCCTCCAAACTGGCCGTGTCGTTTGACCCCACGACAGTCCGGATCCGGAACTTCCTGTACTCGTCCTTGTTGGGAACTCCGCCGTCGAAGACGACGAGTGAGCCCACCGATTCGTCGCCGCCCGTATTGGATATGTCGAAGCCCTCGATCCTCTCCGGCGGCGTCGGCATTCCCAGGACCTGCGCCAGGTGGAGGACGGGGGAGAGATCCCTCTCTTTCCTGCGGAGCGCCGTCTCGGCGTTCTTATTGGCCAGCTCAACGAGTCTCGCGTATTTTCCGGCCCTTGGAACGATCATTTGTGTCTTCTTATTCGGACCCGGGAAGACCTCTTCCTGCAATCGGCGTCTATCGGCCGGCTCGAATGGCAAAAGGACCTTTTTCGGTTTTTCCGCGGCCGCGTAGAACCCCGAAAGGAGGTTTGCCAGGACCTCGCCGCCCGGGCTTCCCGCCGCCCCTTCGACGAAGGCCTCGCGCGAATCCCGGATCTTTCCCCGCCTCATGAAAAAGACGTGGAGCGCGGCCGCGTCCCCGGACCGGGCGAACCCCGCCACGTCGAGGTCTTCGAGGCCGACGGAGATCGTTCGGGGCTTTTGCTTGATGTCTTCGAGAGTCCGGATGAGGTCGCGGCAGCGGGCGGCTTCCTCGAACTGATGGGTACCCGCCGCGGCTCGCATCCTGAGCTTCAGGCTTTCCGTCAACTCAGCCGTCCGGCCTTCGAGAAAGAGCCTCGCGTCCTTAGCGTCCTTTGCGTAATCGGCTTCCGAAATAAGGCCGACGCACGGGGCCGAGCAGAGCCCCAGGTCGTGTTCCAGACAGGGCCTCCCGCGTCCCTTGAAGGCCGCTTCCTCACAGCCGCGGATGCCGAAATTCCTGTTCACGAGGTGAATCGTCTTCCGCGCCCGGGAGGCCGGGCTGAACGGGCCGAAGTACTTCGCCCCGTCCCTTTCGACCTTGCGGCTGAAATAGACGCCGGGGAACTCGTCCCGCACGGTCAGCTTCAGGTAAGGGAAACTCTTGTCGTCCTTGAGCCTGAGGTTGAACTTCGGCTGGACCTGCTGAACGTAATTGTTCTCGAGGAAGGCCGCCTCTTTTTCGGAGCCTGTGAGCAGGTAGTCGATGTCCGCCGTCTCCCTCAAGATGTTCCGGACCTTGACGTCGGGATCGGGCAGGAAGTAGGACCGCACCCGGTTCCGCAGGGACCTGGCCTTGCCGATGTAGAGGACCTTGCCCGCCGCGTCACGGAAGAAATAAATGCCCGGCTTTTCCGGGAATCCCGCGACCTTGCCTTTCAGTCCGCCCGGCATGCGTTCTCCCAATGGCCCTTTTCGTCCGCCGCCTTCACAGGGAGAGCTCCAGCTCGCGCTTCTTCAGCCGGCTGAGCTCGTCCCTGAACTTCGCGGCCTTCTCGAATTCGAGGTTCTTGGACGCTTCCCGCATCAGCTTTTCGAGCTCTTCCATCCTCTTCTTCCGTTTCTCCGGGGAAAGGGTGATCTCCTTGTCCTCCGAGATCCCGGTGAGGTCGAAGTAATCACGTTCGTAGACGCTCCTCAGGACCTCGTCGATCCCCTTGATGATGGATTGGGGTGTGATCCCGTGCCGGAGGTTGAATTCCTGCTGGATCTTCCGGCGGCGGCCCGTCTCCTCGATGGCCGCCTTCATGGAATCCGTGAACGCGTCGGCATAAAGGATCGCCTTCCCCCCGACGTGGCGGGCCGCCCGCCCGAACGTCTGGATGAGCGCGCTCGACGACCTCAGAAACCCTTCTTTGTCGGCGTCCAGGATGGCCACGAGCGAGACCTCTGGCAGGTCCAGGCCTTCCCGGAGCAGGTTGATCCCGATGAGGGCGTCGAACTCGCCTTTTCGGAGGTCCCTCAGGATCTTGACCCGGTCCAGGGTCTCGATGTCCGAGTGAAGGTAGCGCACCCGGAGCCCCAGCTCGTGGTAGTGGCGCGTCAAGTCCTCGGCCATCTTCTTGGTCAGCGTCGTGACGAGCGTCCGCTCGTTTTGTTTCGTCCTCTTCCCGATCTCGGCCATCAGGTCGTCCACCTGGCCCTTGACCGGCCGAACCTCGATCTCCGGGTCGGTCAGGCCCGTGGGCCGGATGACTTGCTCGACGACCCGGTTTTCCGACGTCCGGACCTCGTAGGAAGCCGGAGTCGCTGAGACGTAGAGGACCTGGTTGACCCTTTCCCCGAACTCTTCGAAGTTCAGCGGCCGGTTGTCCAGCGCCGAGGGTAGACGAAAGCCATGGTCGACGAGGGTCATCTTCCGGGACCTGTCTCCGTGGTACATCCCTCCGATTTGGGGGACGGTGACGTGCGATTCGTCGATGATGGTCAGGAAGTCCTTCGGGAAGTAGTCCAAGAGCGTGAAGGGGGGCTCGCCGGGATTCCTGCCGCTCAGGTAGCGGGAGTAATTCTCGATGCCCGGACAATATCCGAGCTCCCGGAACATGTCCAGGTCGTAGAGCGTCCGTTCTTCGATCCTCTCGGCTTCCATGAACTTGCCCTCGGACCTGAACAGCTCGGTCCTCTGGACGAGTTCCTGCTCGATGCCGTCGGCCGCGGCCTTGAGGACGTCCCGCGGCGTCGAGAAGAACGTCCGCGGATGGACCATGATCTTATCATAGGTATCCAGCGTCTTTCCCAGGAGCGGATCGACGGCGGACAGGGCCTTGATCCGGCCGTCCTCGAGCTCGATCCTATAGGCGAAGTCCTCGTAAGAAGGGAGGACCTCGACGATGTCGCCGCGGACGCGGAACGAACCCCTCTTGAAGTCGGCTTCTTGCCGCTCGTACTGGATGTCGACGAGGCTCTCGAGGATCTTTTTGCGGCTCAGGACCTGGCCCTTCTCCAGGCCGAAGCTCATGGAATAATAGGTTTCCGGGGCGCCGATGCCATAAATGCAGGAGACTGAGGCCACGATGATCACGTCCCGGCGGTCGAACAGGGCGTTCGTGGCGCAAAGGCGCATCCGGTCGATCTCGTCGTTAATCGTCGCTTCCTTGGCGATGTAGGTGTTGGAGGACGGCAGGTAGGCCTCGGGCTGGTAGTAGTCGTAGTAGCTGACGAAGTATTCGACGGCGTTCCGGGGGAAGAAGCGTCGGAACTCCTGGTAGAGCTGGGCGGCCAGCGTTTTGTTGTGGGAGATGACCAGAACGGGCCGTCGGGCCCTCGCGATGACATTGGCTATGGTGAAGGTCTTTCCGGACCCCGTGACGCCCATCAGGACCTGGTGCTTCAGCCCTTGTTCCAGGCCCTCGGACAGGCTTTTGATGGCCCCGACCTGGTCGCCTTTGGGCTCGAATTCGGAGTGGAGCTCGAACTCACGCATCAGGAATGATTATAGCACGTCCCGAGCCGGCGACGGATAGACAAGAGCGACGATCTTATGCTATATAATCCTCAGATCTTTATAGAATGGAAAAATGAAGGAGGTCCTCATGAAAAAAATCCTATGGATGACTGCGGCCACGGCGCTCCTGTTCGCGGTGTTTGCCGGGACAAGCTTCGCCCAGGAAAAGCCCCGGATGGGCGTTCTGAGGTTCACAAACCACACGAGCGCCGGCTGGTGGACTGGCTCTGTCGGCACGGAGCTGTCTGATATGCTCGCCTCCGAGCTGGTATCGACCCGGTCCTTCCAGGTCCTCGACAGGAAGGACATCGACGCCGTCCTCGGGGAACAAGACCTGAGCGACACCGACAGGGTCGACGCCGCGACGAAGGTCAAGATGGGCAAGATCAAAGGGGCCAAGTACCTTGTGGCGGCGACCGTCTCGTCCTTCGAAGAGGACGTCAAGGGGACCGGCGGCGGCGTCAGCTTCAAAGGGATCAGCGTGGGCGGCAAGAAAAACAAGGCCTATATCGCCATCGATCTGAAGGTCGTCGACACGGAGACGGGAGAGATCGTGGACACCCGGACCATCGAGGCCGAGGCCAAGGGCCAGGCCCTGGCCGCCGGACTGAACTACAAGGGTTTCTCCATCCACGGGAACGACTACAAGCAGACCCC
>JALHVH010000476.1 GCA_022867105.1 Candidatus Aminicenantota bacterium | reverse complement strand
TACATCTCCATCCCCGAGGTCCGAAGGCTCGTCAAGTTCGTCAAGGAGCAGGGCACCCCTGAATACGACGAGCGGATCGTCCAGGCGGTCAGGGGCGACGCCGCCCAGCTCTGGGAGGAATACGGCGAAAAGGACGAACTCTACGAGAAAGCCCTCGAGCTCGTCCTCCTCACCAGCCAGGCCTCAGCGTCCTATCTGCAGCGCCGCTTGAAGCTCGGCTACGCCCGGGCGGCCCGGATCATCGACCAGATGGAGCAGGAAGGGATCATCGGTCCCTCCGAGGGAAGCAAGGCGAGGGAGGTCCTGGTCGACGGCAAGGCCTACCTGAGGGACAAGGAGAGAGGGGGCTGATCGTCCCACGCAGGACACCGGCCATCCTCAGCAGGCCGGCGTGCTCAGGCTCTGCGGCCAGACCATGCCCTGGCTGGTTTCGAGGAGCTCGAAGCCCCCGTCCATGAGCCGGTCTTCGATATAAGAGTAGAACTCCTGTTCGTTCTTGACGATAAGATAGGCGGATTCAGCGGGGTTTTTTCCGGCGGCGGGCTGGATCATGACGCTTTCATCCTTTCATAGAGCATCGGATTAGTCGGGAGAGGCGCTCCAAGATTGATAAATTCGCGGCTTGTCAAGCCGCCTCACTGCCGATATAATACGCCTGTGACCAACAGCCGACCCGAAATCGACCTGGATGAGCTGGTCCTTAAATTCAGGCCCGTCGTCTCCTTCCGGGTCAGGAAGGCCCTGGGGGGGGCCACCCCGGACTGGGAGGACGTGGCCAACGAGATCATCACCCAGGTCATCGAAAAGGTCAAAAGCGGCGAGTTCCGGGGGGAGTCTTCGATAGGGACCTTCATCTACACCATCACAAGCCGGCGGATCGTCGACCACATCCGCCAAAAGACCAGGATCCTGAGGCACGCCCCCGAGCCAAGCGCTTTCCCGGACCCCCATGAAACCGTCGAGAGCCGGGAGCGGGCAGAACAGATCGCCGAAGTCATCAGGGGCCTCAAACCAAAGTTTCGGGAGGTCCTTTACCTATATTATTATAAGGAAATGCCCAGGGAGGAGGTCGCCAGGCGGCTTGGCATCCCTCCCCGGAGGGTCAGCGAACGGGTCAATTACGCCCTGAAACTGATCAAAAAGGACCTGAAAAAGTAAAATTTTTATCCATTTTCCTCCTCACGGAGCGACTAAAAGGTTGAAATCAAGGAAAGGTGAAGGAAATGGCCGAATGCAAGCATGAAGGGTTGATCGACCGATACGTTCTCAACCGGATGGGAGAAGGAGAACGGAATGAATTCGAAGAGCACTATTTCAACTGCGCTTCCTGTTTCGCAAAGATGGCCGAGAGGGACGAGGTCATCGGCGTCCTGAAGCGCGAGCGGTCGGTCTTCACCGCCGAAGAGCGCCCGGCGATCGAAACCCGGACGGCCGCCTGGTATGATCGGGTCGTCGCATTCTTCACGCCCAAGCAGTGGGTGCTGGCCGGAGCAGCCGCGGCACTGCTCGTCGCGGTCCTGACCTTCACCCCCCTTCTTCGCAACACGCCTCCGGAGTTCGTCCTGAACGGCGAGGAAACGGTCCGCGGCAGCTCGCTGACCCTGATCTCCCCGGTCATCGACATCAATGCCGTCCCCGCCTACTTCGAGTGGAAGAAGCTCGGCGAGGACGTCGAATACCAGGTCTCCATCTACAACAGCGAGCTCCTTTGGAAGACCTCGACCACGGACAACACGGTCTCCCTGCCCGACGACGTCAAGTCCAGAATGGTCGCCGGCCAGAGATATTCCTGGCAGGTCAAGGCATTCTCCAAGCAAGGGACCCTCATCGCCGTCTCCAGCCGGGTCCAGTTCACGGTCAACCCCGCCGACTGACCCCCCATCAATCCTCGATCAGCCGGTCGCCTTCTTCTTCGATGTAAAGCCGGCCCTTGCTCTGGTCCTCGAAGGCCAGACAGCACATCAATCGTCCGCACAGGCCCGAGATCTTGGTCGGGTTGATGACGATCTGCTGCTTGCGGGCCTTCTGGATGGTGACGGGCTCGAATGTCTTCATGAACGCGGAGCAGCAGAGGATCCGGCCGCAGGTCCCCAACCCTCCGATCATCTTGGCCTCGTCCCGGACGCCGACCTGGCGCATCTCGATCCGCATCTTCAGCTCCTTGGCCAGGTCCTTGACGAGCTCACGGAAGTCGATCCGGCCGTCCGCCGTGTAATAGAAGATCCCCTTCTTCTCGTTGAAGAAATAGCGCACGGAGACGAGCTTCATCGACAGGTCCCGCGCCCGGATCCGCTGGAGGCAGAACTCGAACGCCCCGTCCTCCTTCTCCCTGAGCCAGCTGAACTTCTTCAGGTCCTCCTCGGTGGCCTTCCGGATGATCGGAACGGCGCGTTCCGCGGCCCGGGGATTTTTGCAGACCGGGCTCACGTCGTCGACGACGACGCCCAGGTCCCCGCCCAGATCCGATTCGACGACACAGTGGTCCCCGCGGCTCAAGGACAGGTCGCCCTTTCTGGCACGGATGATCCTTCCCGTTGTCTCAGAGAGCAAACAGATGATTTCAGACATGGTTCCATTCCCTAAAATTTGAATAGTAGACCGCGGCCTGCAGGTTCACGTTCAGATTTCGATTCCCCGAAAGGCCCGCCAGGACGGAATCGGTCCGGGCCAGGCCATCCTGAACCCTTTCGAGGCTCCATTGCCCCTCCGCCCCCCTGAGCGCCTCCTCAAGATCGGGATTGAGAAGGTACCGGCTCTCCCCATTCTCCTTGATCAGGATGATGTCCCTGCAGAACGATGCGAACATCTCCATCTTCTTCTCGAACTCGTCCTTGGCCGCGGCGCGCTGTTGGAAGACATAGGCGGAAAGAAAGTCCGAGGACCCCTTCCCCCCGAGAAGGGACAGAAAGAGCTCCCAGGCGGACTGTCGGTATTTCCGGATCTCTTCCCAATCCCGGCCCATGGCAAGCTCCAGGTTGCCGCCCGCGATGATCGAGAGGGCCTTCGCCTGTTCTCCGGGATAACCCCGTTCAGCGAGGATCCGCTCGATCTCCTCCCGGCCGATCGTGGAAAAGCTCAGGACCTGGCACCGTGACCGGATGGTCGGCAGGACCAGGAAAGGGTTGGACGTGACCAGGATGATGTGGGTGAACGACGGCGGTTCCTCCAGGACCTTGAGGAGCGAGTTGGCCGATTCTTCGTTCATTTTCTCGGCTTGTTCGACGATAAAAACCCGTCTCGTCCCCGAGAAGGGCTTCAGGTAGGCCATCTGCTTGATGAACCGCATCTGTTCGATCTTGATAACGTCCTTTTCGGGGGCCATCCCCAGGACGTCCGGGAATCTTCCGGCCTCGATGGCCTTGCAGGAATCGCATTCTTCGCAGGCATCGTCCTTCCCCGCCTTGCAGTTCAGGGCTTTGGCCAGGGTCATGGCCATCGCCGTCTTCCCCACGCCGTCGGGGCCGCAGAACAACAGCGAATTCGGGACCCTCTGCCTCTGCAAGGCCGTCCTCAGGATCCTCTTCACCCGGCTGTTGCCTGCTATGTTCTTAAACCCCATGCTGCCTCCCGGCCGCCCCCGGGGCGAGCGCCTTCTTCAGGAAACGGCCCGTGTGCGAGCCCTGGGTCGCCGCGACATCCTCCGGGGTCCCCTGGGCCACGATCCACCCCCCTTCTTCGCCCCCTTCCGGGCCGAGGTCAATAATATAGTCGCAAAACTTGATGACTTCAAGGTTGTGCTCGATGATAAGGACGGTGTTGCCCAGCCCGGCGAGCTCGGAAAG
>JALHVH010000475.1 GCA_022867105.1 Candidatus Aminicenantota bacterium | reverse complement strand
GGGTCTTCAACAAGCTCCCCCTGGCGAACTTCATCCAGCCCATCCTCGAGGGACGCGTCGAGGCCGGCGAGTCCATCGACTTCACGACCCACGCCCTGAGCGTCTTCAATCCGGTGGCCGGGATCTCCATCCTCTGCCTGCTCATTGCGCTCGGTCTCCACGCATACGGCTGGAAGAAGGGCGGAAAGAAACCGTTCCTGGCTTCCGAGCCCGTCCACAAGTTCCCCGGGCTCCGGCAGACCTACGACCTGGCCGAAGCCCGCGTCTTCGATCTCTACGAGCAGGGTATCAAGTTCCTGAAGGGCCTATCCTTTGTCCTGTTCAAGGCGTTCGACAGGCCCATCGACTTCTTCTTCGAAAAGATCGTGACGGCGGCGGGGCGGCGTTTCACCGGCATCCTGAGCAAGGCCCACAACGGCCAGTACGCCAACTACCTGGCCTGGTCGATCGGAGGGCTCGTCGTCGCGGCTTCGATCATCACGTTACTTTTAAAATAGAGGAGAGGACCGTTGATTTTTCTCTTCATAGCTTTGCCGCTCGTGGTCGCCGGAGTCCTGCCGCTTCTGGGGAAGGTTTCGAAAAGGGTCCTGCCGGACGCGCTGGCCAACGCCGTCCTGCTCTTCCTCCTCGTCGAGTCGGTCCTTTTGGGAAAACAGCTGGCCGCGACCGGCCCGTTCGTCCAGCAGTTCTCCTGGCTCGGGGAGCCCGTCAACCTCCGCCTGGCCCTCGACGGCTTCAGCCTGCTCATGCTCTTCGCGGTGTCCCTCGTCGGATTTTGCGTCGGCATCTTTTCGATCGACTACATGGAACATTATGGGTCCAAGGCCAACTACTGGGCCCTCTTCCTGATCATGGTCGCCGGGATGAACGGCCTGGTCCTATCGACCGACCTGTTCAATGTCTACCTCTTCCTCGAAGTGGCGGCGGTCGCCTCCTATGCCCTGGTCGCCTTCGGTCTCGAACACGACGAGCTCGAAGCCGCCTTCAAGTACCTCATGCTTTCGGTCGTCGCCTCGGCCTTCATCGTCATCGCGATCGCCGTCATCTTCGGCGTCACCGGAAGCCTGAGCTTCCCGGCCGTGGCCCGCGGGCTCCAGGACCTGGACACGAAATACGTGGTCGGATTCTGCGCGGCCCTGTTCATAATGGGCTTCGGCCTGAAGGCGGCCCTCATGCCCTTCCACGCCTGGCTTCCCGACGCCCACCCGTCGGCCCCCGCGCCCATATCGGCCATGCTGTCCGGCCTCCTGATCAAGGTCTCGGGTGTTTACGCCCTCACCCGGATCTTTTTCAACATCTTCGGCCTGACCCCGGCGCTCTCCACGGTCCTCATGTATCTGGCAACACTGTCCATGGTCGCGGCCGCCTTCCTGGCCCTCGGCCAGAAGGACATCAAGCGGATGCTGGCCTACTCCTCGATCAGCCAGGTCGGCTACATTGTCCTCGGGCTGGGTCTGGGGACGCCCCTCGGGATCGCCGGCGGACTGTTCCACCTCATCAACCACGCCCTGGCCAAGGGCCTCCTGTTCTTGACTTCCGGTTCCATCCAGCGGTCCACCGGGACGAGGAACCTGGACGAGATGGGCGGGCTCGCCAAGCGGATGCCCGTAACCGCCGCCACGAACCTCGTTGGCTCCCTCTCTATCGCGGGGGTCCCGCCGCTCAACGGCTTTTGGAGCAAGCTCATCATCATCATCGCCCTCGTCCAAGCTGGACACATGGGCTTCGCCGTGGTCGCGGTCCTGGCGAGTGTCCTCACCCTCTGGTACTACCTCCTCATCCAGCGCAAGGCCTTCTTCGGCAAGCTCGACGAGCGCTGGAAGGACGTTAAGG
>JALHVH010000074.1 GCA_022867105.1 Candidatus Aminicenantota bacterium | reverse complement strand
GGCCTTGATCATGGCCACGGTGTTGTGATTCATCCTGACCGCCGCATTCGCGGTCAGGACCTGAAAGATCTCGCGGGAATCATATTCCTTGTACATGATATAGACCCGGCCTTTGGTCAGGGCCAGGTTCGAGATGCCGTTCGTCCGGCTCAGGCTCCGGGCGCAGATCGTCTCGATCTTGAGCTCGGTCGAAACGTCGAGCCGGACGATCGTCCCGGTGTCGAACTGGACCTCGCACCTCCTGACGTCCGTCGTCCGGATGATGTCGCCGGGCCCCAGGGGCGCGTTCAGGACGGCCGGCTCCGGCGCCGTCCTCCCTTCCCGCAGGATCACCGGCCCGTCGCCCTCCGGTCCGGTTTCGGTGAAGCTGATGTGCCCGTAGTAGAAATCCCTGGGCCCATCGACGATTTTGTAGTTGTCGGAGGCGGACAAAGATACGGCGATAACAAAGATCCCCCACAGAGATAATATCCCAAGACTCTTGAGTTTCATGACCGGTTCTCCTTCCCTGAAGGGTTCATGCCTACAGATAAAGACTGCATATTCCATGCCATATTTCGTCTGAGGAAACGCGCCAACCGAGGTGGCGCGCCTGTCATTTCCTGAGGACAGGTGTCTTCCCAGCATTTTCCGGACCATTAAAGAAACACGCCTAGGATGGCTAGGGGGCTGGAATGCATTTCTTTTCGTGTGATTAAGACAATGGCGCAGGAGCGATGCCCGGAGGAGGCCGTCGGAGGGCGCGCCCCGAGCCTAATATTCCTTCTCACACGAAAAGAAATGTCGTGGACACAAAGTTGAGAAACTCGCCGATTTACGCTAAGCTTTCGAAGGACAAGAAGAAATTCATGGCTGAGCACAGGAATCCCGTCCCGACGGTCGACATCATCATCGAAATGGAGGACGACGGGCGTCGCGAAGGCATCGTCCTCATCGAGAGAAAGAACCCTCCTCATGGCTGGGCCCTCCCCGGGGGCTTCGTCGATTACGGCGAATCTCTCGAGGAAGCGGCCGTTCGGGAAGCCAAAGAAGAAACGTCCCTCGACATCAAGATCGTCCGCCAGTTCCACACGTATTCCGACCCGCGGCGGGACCCGCGAGGGCACACGATCACAACGGTCTTCATCGCCAAGGCTACGGGGGACCCCATGGCCCGGGATGACGCCCGCACGATCGGCGTTTTTACCCGGGATGAGGTCCGGTTCCCGCTGGCCTTCGACCACAGGAAGATCCTGGACGATTATTTCGCCTCGAAAAAGGAATCCCGCCATGGCCCATGAACAGGAAAAGCCGCTCAAAGAGCTCCACAGCGTCTGGGGGCAGACCGAGGCCGATATCATTAAGGCCCTTCTCGAAAGCTACGGCATCAGCTCCGTCTTTAGAGGGCGCATCCTCCATTCCATCTATCCTTTCTCGGTGAATGGGCTCGGCGAGATCAAGATCTTCGTCCTGGAAGAGGACTACGAAGCCGCAAGATCGATCCTCGATGAGCTTCCGAAACCCGCGGACGTCGAGGAATTCGAGAAGGACGAGGAAGAGCTCTAACCCCCGGTCTGTCCCTCCCGCCTTTTTTCTCATTTATTTCGCTTGACTTTCAATATTTTCTCCCTTATATTTTAGTAAAAACGGGACGAAACGGGATGAATTGGGATAAATCGCCATGACCAGCTCTTTTAACGGAAGCTACACGGCCCGGTTCGATGCCAGCGGCCGGTTCAAGATCCCCGAGAAATTCAGGGAAACGATCGAGGCGGTCTACGGCAAAGAACTCTTCATCACGTCCCTCAGCGATGAGTCCATTCAGATCTACCCCCTTTCCGTTTGGGAGGAGATGGTCGGCATCGCCAGCGAGGGCGCCCTGCACCTCCGTCCCGACGTCCGGAAGTTCATGCTCCGCGTCAACAGGAAGGGCTCGACGCACGAGATCGATCCCAAGGGTCGGATCTTGATAAGCCAGATCCTGAGGGAGAAGGCCGGGCTCCGGGACGAGGTCGAGGTCATCGGCCTCTCCAACCATCTCGAGGTCTGGAACAAGGAAAACCTGGACGGGACTCTCGACGAGAAACCCCTGACGGACGCGGACTTCGAGAACATCGCCCAATTGGTCCCTCGAAGGAAACGGGAATGATCGCCCATGGACACGTTCCCGTCCTGCTCGAAGAGGCTCTAGCGTTCCTGGACGCAGGAAGGGCGGGGACATATATCGACGCAACGCTCGGTCTGGGGGGCCATTCCGTCGAGATCCTGAGAAGAAATCCCGGGGCGTCGGTCGTGGGCTTCGACCGCGACGAAACTTCGCTCCGAGAGGCCCGGAAAGGGCTGGCCGAGTACGCGGACCGGGTCCGGCTCTACCACGCCGACTTCAGGGACCTCCCCGAGGACGAGATCGACTTTGCCTCCGTCCGGGGGGTCCTCCTCGACCTGGGGATCTCGTCCTTCCAGCTCGATTCCCCGGAGCGCGGTTTCAGTTTCAACGCGAACGGCCCGCTCGACATGCGCATGGACCGGAGAACGAAAACGACCGCGGCCAGGGTCCTGGAAAAATACTCCGAGCCCAAGCTCGCCGAAATGCTCCGCCGATACGGGGAGCTGCCTCACACGAGAAGGCTCGCCCGCGAGATCGTCACCCGGCGGAAGCTCCGGCCCTTCGAGACAACAGAGGAACTCCGCCGCCTGGTCGAAGAGATCTACCGGTGGCGGCCGCAGAAGGGCAAGATCCACCCCGCCGCCAAGGTGTTCCAGGCCTTGAGGATCGAGATTAACAACGAGCTGGAAGGTCTCGCCGAATTCCTGGAAAGAATGGCGGTCCTCGCGCGTCCGGGGACCCGGTTCGTTGTCATCGCTTTCCATTCCCTGGAGGACCGGATCATCAAGCGCACGTTCGCAGCGCTGTCGGCGTCCGGGGAGAGCGCTCCCCGGATGAAGGCGCTGACCAGAAAGCCCGTCACGGCCTCCGAAGCCGAGGTCAGGGCGAATTCAAGGGCACGTTCGGCCAAGCTGAGGGCTGCGGAGAGGGTCTGAATGGTCAACAGAAAATACAGCCCCAAGGAGATCGCGCTGGGCGCGGCGTTCCTCCTGCTCATCCTTGTCATCGTCACGTTCTACATTTTGTACCAGGCCGAGGCCATTCAGTTGGGCTACAGGGTCGCCGGTCTGGAGGACCGGGTCACAAAATTGAAGGAAGAGATCAAGAAGCTCGAAACGAAAAAGGCGACTCTTCTTTCCCTCCGCCGGGTCGAGAGGATCGCCCGGGAGGACCTCGGCCTGACCGACCCCAAGCCCGGGCAGGTCCTCTACGAAGGCGTCGACTTCCCGCGGGAGAAGGAGGGACCATGAGGGGCCTGTTCTCGAACGGGATGAGGACGAGGGCCCTGGCCCTGGCCATGGTCCTGGCGGTCTGGTTCGTCGCGGCCTTCGGACGGCTGGTCCACCTCCAGATCCTCAAACACGGCCGTCTCAAGGCCGAGGTCCTGGAGCAAAGCCAGGACGACATGGAAGTCCTTCCCAAGAGGGGGACGATCTACGACCGGAACGGGAAGATCCTGGCCCGGAGCCTCCCCGCGCAGTCCGTGTTCTTTTCTCCGCTCAAGAGCGAATCCGCCACAGGACAGATGGAACAGGTCATCCGGCTCAAAGACCTGCTCGGCCTTTCGGAGAAGGACCTGTCCCGCATCCGGACGCGGCTCCAGAAAAAGGACACGTTCATCTGGATCAAGAGGAAGATCGATCCCGAAGCGGCCGGGAGGGTCATGGCCCTTAACATCAAAGGGATCTTCCTCCAGTGGGAGAACAAGAGGACCTACCCCCTGGGGACCCTGGCCGCCCATGTGCTGGGCGGGGTCGGGATCGACGATAACGGGTTGGCGGGCGTCGAGCTTCAATACGACCGGCTCCTCGAAGGCGAAAAGGGCCGGCGGCTCATCCTGAGGGACGCCCGGCGGAGGTCCTATCAATTCGAGACCCTCAAGGAGGCCGTGCCCGGAAAGGACCTGTACCTGACCATCGACGAAACGGTCCAGTACATCGCCGAAACCGAGCTTGAAAAGGCGATCGCCGCCTGCGGCGCCGACTGGGGGACCGTCATCATCTCCGATCCCAAAACGGGCGAGGTTCTGGCGATCGCCAACCGCCCGGTCTATGATCCGAACGATTACCCGCCCGCGGTCCCCGGCGAAGGCGTGAACCGGGCCATCCAGCACACCTTCGAGCCCGGGTCGACGTTCAAGATCGTCACGGCCGCGGCCGCCAGGGAGCTTGGCAAGGTCGGGCTCGGCGAAACCTACGACTGCCGCGAGGGTTCCATCTCCGTCGGCGGAAGTCCCGTCCGGGACCACAAACGCCAGGGAATCCTGTCCTTCCCCGAGGTGTTCATCGAGTCCTCCAACGTCGGGGCCATCAAGATCGCCCAGGAGATCGGCGAGCGGAACCTTTTTCAGATGATCAAGGCGTTCCGTTTCGGCGAGCGGACCGGGATCGACCTCCCCGGCGAGGAGTACGGGATCTGCCGGCCCTTGTCGAGTTGGAGGAAGTCCTCGCTGCGCATCGCCATCGGCTACGAGATCTCGGTCACGGCCGTCCAGCTCCTCGGGGCCATGAATGTGTTCGCCGCCCGCGGCCGGCTTGTCAGGCCTTCCATTTCGCTCGGCACCGGGGTCGGCGGGCGTTCGGGAGCGGTGAACCAGGAGCCTCTGAAGGTCCTTTCGGAAGGAACGGCCTCGGAGCTGGTGGAGATCTTTATGCGTGTCGTCGAAGAAGGGACGGGCCTGCCCGCCAGGCTCGAGGGATTCGAAATCGCCGCCAAGACCGGAACGGCCCAGAAACTCGACGAGGAACTCGGCCGGTATTCCTCCGCCAGGCACCTGGCCTCGTTCGTTGGCTTCGTCCCCGCCCACGATCCGGTCATTTCCATGATCGTCGTCCTCGATGAGCCCAAGGGCCTGATGCAATACGGCGGCCAGCTGGCCGCCCCCGTGTTCCGCGACATTTCGGCCCGTGTCCTCCGGTACCTCCGCGTGGCTCCGAGGCCGAAGACTGAAACCCTGGTCACCGCGAAGATGGCGAAAGCGATCCGGCCATGAAACTCCAGGATGTCATCAAGGAAGCCGGCGTCCTGTCTTCGGACGCAAGCGGGCTGGAAGAGATCCTGGGCATCGCCTACTCGTCCAAGGAGGTCCGGCCGGGCTCCCTTTTCGCCGCCCTGAAGGGCGAAAAGAGCGACGGCATGGATTTCGTCTCCGAGGCCGAGGCGAGGGGCGCCGCCGCCGTTCTCTCCGAGTGGCCGCGGCCCCAGACCGTCAGGGTTCCCTGGGTCCAGGTCGCCGACGCCCGGGAAACCATGGCCCTTGCCGCCGCCAACTTCTACGGCCGCCCGTCCTTGAAGCTCAAAGTCATCGGGGTGACCGGGACCAAGGGCAAGACGACGACCACCTACATCCTTGAAGAGATCCTCAAGGCCGCCGGTTCCACCCCAGCCGTCATCGGGACCATCGATTACCGGGGACCCGGGTTCCGGGTCAAGGCCGCCAGAACGACGCCCGAGGCGCCGGACATACAGAGGATGCTGAGCGAAATGGTCGAGGCGGGCGCCTCCCACTGCCTGATGGAGGTCTCATCCCACGCCCTCGAGCAAAAACGTGTCTGGGGGGTGAGCTTCGACGTGGCCATCTTCACGAACCTGAGCGGCGAACACATGGATTATCACCGCTCGATGGAGAACTACTTCGAGGCCAAGAAGAAACTCTTCTTCCTAAACCACAAACGTGCGGCGTCGGTCGTCAATATGGACGATCCGTGGGGAAAGAAACTCGTTTCCGAGCTTCCCATGCGGACCATCACCTACGGCCTTGAACCGGCGTCCATCGTCCGCGCCGAACGATTCAAGCTCTCCGATCAGGGCATGGAGGTCCAGGTCAGCCATCCGGGGGGCCAAATGCTCCTGGCCTCCCGGCTGGTCGGCAGGCACAACCTCTACAACGTCCTGGCCTCGACCGCTTCAGCCCTGGCCCTCAACATCCAGCCCGGCGATATCGCAAGAGGGATTTCCGCGCTGAAGGGCGTTCCGGGCAGGTTCGAGAGGGTCGAGAACGGGATGGGGGTCCGGATCGTCGTCGACTACGCCCACACGGACAATGCCCTCGGCCACCTGCTGGAGACCGTCCGGGACCTGAAGCCGAGACGGATCATCCTGGTCTTCGGGGCAGGAGGGAACCGGGACACGGAAAAGAGGGAGAGGATGGGCGACGTGGCGGCGCGACTGGCCGATTGGTCCATCCTGACCTCCGACAACCCCCGTTCGGAGGACCCGCTCCGGATCATCGCCGGCATCGAAAAGGGGTTCGGGAAGAGCGGGGCGAAGAATTACGAGGTCATCCCGGACAGGAGGGAGGCCATCCGGAAGGCCCTTTCCATCAGCCGGGAGGGCGATTATGTCCTGGTCGCCGGGAAAGGCCACGAGGACTACCAGATCTTCAGCGATAAGACCATCCCTTTCAGCGATATCGAAGTCATCAAGTCCCTCGTCATAGAGATGAAAAGGAAATGAGCGTGGCCGAGATCCGTTTGGAAGAGATGGCCCGGAGAGTGAACGGCCGGATCCTTCAGGGCTCCCCCTCGCTTCTTTTCCGGGGGTTCACCATCGATTCCCGGCTCGCCCGCGCCGGCGACCTTTTCTTTGCCGTGGTCGCTAAAAGGGACGGCCATGACTTCATCCCGCAGGCCGCCGCGAGCGGAGCCCTCGGGGCCGTCGTTTCCGGGAACGCCGCCGCGCCAGGGAAGGACTTCGCCCTGGTCCGGGTTGAGGACACGGTCCGGGCGCTCGAGGACCTTGCCCGGAGCGTCCTTGCCGACACTCCTGTTCCGGTCGTCGGGATCACGGGCAGTGTGGGCAAGACGACCACCAAGGAATTCGCCGCGGAGATCCTGTCCGCAGAATACTCCGTCCTGAAATCCGAGATGAACTTCAACAACCGCCTCGGTCTCGCCCTCTCCCTCCTGAAACTCGAAAAAGGGCACCAGGTGGCGGTCGTCGAGATGGGCACGAGCGCCCCGGG
>JALHVH010000474.1 GCA_022867105.1 Candidatus Aminicenantota bacterium | reverse complement strand
GGACATCCCGAAGATCGCCGAGGGTTTCCATGGGATGAACATCAAGCTCATGAAGTGCGGCGGCATCCAGGAAGCCGTCCGGATGGTCGCGATGGCCCGGGCCCTGGGCCTGAAGCTCATGCTGGGCTGCATGGTTGAAACATCCCTTGGCATCACCGCCGGGGCGTCCATCGCCCCCCTCTTCGACTACGCCGACCTTGACGGGAACCTTCTCATCACGAACGACCCGTTCCGGGGCGCGCGGACGGTAAAGGACAGGCTGATGTTGTCCGATGAGCCCGGCCTCGGTGTGACCGGGGACGTCTGGAAATAGGTTCGGTCAGGGATCGCCTTCGAAGGACTCGGGGACATCCCCCCGAGCTGGATTTATGTGGGCTGGCTAAAAGGCCCGGACCCGTGATGGGAGGGTTTTGGCGAAGGGACCGGAACGACCGTTCTACGATCGTCCGGCCGAGATGACGAGCTTCTGGCCGACGCTAAGGGTGTCGCCGTCGAGGCCGTTGGCCGCCTTGATCCTGTCCACGGTCGTGTTGAACTGTCTGGCCAGAGTGAAGAGCGTGTCTCCTTCCTTCACCGTGTAGGCGACCCCCTTCGGGGTCTTCGACGCCGCGGCCGCCGGACCGCCGCCCGGACCGGGCTCCGATGGATCGATCTTACCTGGGATCTTGAGCTTCCGCCCGATCTGGAGGCTCTTCGGGTTCTTGATGCTGTTGAGCCGCATGATGGCGTCCGTCGAAGTCCTGTAGCGGCGGGCGATCGCGCCCAGCGTGTCCCCGGACTTGACGCTGTGCCAGCCATAGACGGAGTCGGGCGGGATGTAGCGGGGGAGGGCCGGGAGCGCCGCCAGAACCCTTCCTCCGTAGCCGACGGGGACCTTGAGGGCGTAGTCGTAGTTCGGGGTTGAGTCGAACCGGAGCTCGGGATTCAAGAACGAGAGGATCAGGGGGTCGAGCCCCAGGGTCCCCGAGATCGAGGCCAGCTTCACCGGTTGGCCGACGGTCACCGTCTCCCAGGCGAGAGACGGGTCGGGGGTCGGCAGGGTGAAGCCGTACTTCGCGGGATTCTCGATGATGAGCATGATGGCAATGATACGGGGGACGAAGCGGGCCGTCTCGTAGGGCAGGTTGCTGAAGACGTCCCAGAAGTTGTCCAGGTAGTCGATTTTCTGGGCCTTGATGACGTTCTGGACCCTGAGCTCGCCGCAGTTATAAGAGGCCAGGGCCGTTGTCCAGTCCCCGAAGAAATCGTGGAGCTCGGCCAGGTACTTGACGGCCGCCCGGGTCGCCTTGACCGGGTCCATCCGTTCGTCGACGTATTTATCCTGCTTCAGGCCATAGCGGTATCCCGTCGAGCGGATGAACTGCCACAGCCCCAGGGCCCGAGCCCGGGACAGGGCCCGCACTTTGAAACCGCTCTCGACGATTGGGACCCAGGACAGGTGCTCGGGGAGGCCCGCTTTTCTGAGTTCCTCAATGATCATCGGCCGGTAGAGGCCGGAGCGCTTGTAAGCTTCTTCGAAGTAGCGTCTCTCCATCGTCTGAAATGACCGGATCTCGTCCTGAACCCACTTGTTTTCGACAAGGGGGATGGTCCCGTTGCCGCCGGCCGCCGTCTTCAGGTGCGAGGCGTAGAGCTGCTGGATCCTCTGGGCGATGAGAATGCGCAGGTCGTTCTTCTCCTGGCAGAGGTCGGAATCCGGGGGAGTATTGGCCTTGAGAATGAGCCCGTAGGCTTCGTCGAGCTTGGCCAGGGCGGGGTCGATCTCCCCCCGGTCCAGGGCGGCTTGGGCATCCTGGTAGGCGGTGAGGGCCTCTTCGAGGAGGCCCGATGCCTCTTCCTTGTCCGGCGTCTGGGCGCCGTTCTTCCCGGATTCGGCCTCACCGTCCAGGTCGTCCTTCTCAAGGACGGGGAGCGGCACGGCCGCCTGGGCCGGGGGTGCCGATTGTTTGGTGTCAGGATTGACGCCCCCCCCATTCTTCCCGTTGGAGGCCTTTTCCCTGGCTGCGGGCGACGCTTGGGGGGTCGTCTTTGCGGCCTTATGTCCCGATGAGCAGGCCCAGCTCCCGACAAAAAACCCCAGGGCCGTGAAAAAAGCCAAAATAGAGATATATCGTCTGTTCTTCATGATCGATCTTGACCCATTTTTATACCATCAGGCGGGCTTCCCGTCAAACGCTTTTCCTGTGCCAGGCCCAGGCCGTCCGGAGGATCGTCTCGATGTCCGAGAGGCGGGGGGTCCAGCCCAGGACGCGCTCGGCCTTTTCCCTGGAAGCCAGGAGGACCGGGACGTCACCCTCGCGCCGGGGCAGGATTTTGTATGGGACCGGCTTCCCCGTGACCCGCTCCGCCGCCCGGATGACTTCAAGCACCGAGATACCAACGTTCGTTCCAAGATTGATGAACTCGCTGGGCTTGTCCCCGAGCAGGGACCGGAGGGCCAAGACGTGGGCCGCCGCCAGGTCCGTGACGTGGATGTAGTCCCTGACGGCCGTGCCGTCGGGAGTTGGGAAGTCCGTCCCGAAGATCCCTAGGACCGGTTTTTTCCCCAGGAGGGAGAGCAGGATGTTTGGGATGAGGTGGGTTTCCGGGTCGTGCATCTCGCCGAGAATGCCGTCCGGGTCGGCCCCGGCGGCGTTGAAATATCGGAGGGAAACAAAACGCAGGCCGTAGGCCCGGTCATAGTCCTGGAGGATCCGTTCGACCATGGACTTGGTCACTCCGTAGGGATTATACGGGTTGACCGGGTGGTCTTCGGTGATGGGCTGGCGCTGCGGGATGCCGTAGACCGCGGCGCTCGAGGAGAAGATGAACCGTCGGACGCCGGCCTCGAACATGGCTTCCAGAAGGTTCATGGCCGTGCCGAGGTTGTGGCGATAATATCTCTGCGGGTCCCGGAAGGACTCTTCGACCTGGATGAGCGAGGCGAAATGGAGGACCGCCCCGATGTCATGGGTCCGGAAAGCCTTTCTGACGGCGGCCGCGTCCATGAGGTCTCCCTCGATCACGGCCCCTCCCGTGACGAAGTCCCGTTTCCCGGTCGAAAAATCATCGAAGATGACGACGTCGAACCCCTCTCCGAGGAGCGCCTTGACGGTGTGGGAACCGATGTAACCCGCTCCCCCGGCGACGAGAATCTTCATTTCTTCCCCTTGAGGATCTTTTGGGCGGCCTTGAGTCCCTGGGCCCTGGTTTCAAATTTATTGTCGATCTGCATCCTGTACAGCCTCTTGAGGACCTTCCCCATGTCCGGGCCCGGCGCCACTCCTAGGGCGATCAGGTCGCGGCCCATGATGAAGGGCTTGATCGTCTCCATGTTGACATGGAGTTCTTCGAACTTCTTGAAAAGCCAGCGGGCCTCCCGGTCGAGGCCCTTGAGGGGCCGGTCCCTCCGTCCGCCCCTGTCGGCGGCGTCCAGGTAGACGACGAGCTCGATCTCGCCGTTGACGTCGGCGGCCAGGCGAGTGAAGGCCTTCCGGGTGACGGAATCCCTGTTCTGCCACAGCTCGGAGGCGCGGTGATGCGTTCTGATGAGAAGAGGCACCATCCGGCGCAGATTGCAGCCGTTCCAGGAGTAGATCTTGAACCGGGCGAGGACCTTCCGGCTGATCCGCTCGCTCAGGATGTCGTGTCCGCAATTGGTGATGGCCATCCGGCCGCGCTTGAACTCCCAGCGGGCGGCGCCGGGCTTGCCCGCGTCGTGGTAAAGGGCCGCCAGGAGGAGGCAGAGCTTCTTCGCGGGTCCGAGACCGCCCAAACGGGCCAGGTTGGCGGCCTGGTCCACGGTCAGCTTGGTGTGCTGCCAGACCGTGTGGTGGCCGAAGGCGTCCTTTTCGGGGTGGAAGACCGAGTCCTGGATGGCCAGGGTCAGGGAGTAAAGCTCCGGAAAGAGCTGCTCCAGGGCGCCGACCTTGAAGAGCTCTTCGAGGCCGATCGAGGGCCTGGGGGAGTTGAGGAGGAGCTTGAACAGTTCCTCGTTCACCCTTTCGGCGCTCAGCCCGGAAAGGTCGATGTCCTTGGCGGCTTTGTAGATCTCGGGATCGACCTTGAACCCCAGGACCGCGGCGAACCGGGTGGCACGCAGGACCCGCAGGGGGTCGTCGGCAAAGGAGGAGGGATTGGTCACCCGGATCGTCCGGGTCCGCGCGTCCTTCCGGCCATCAAAGGGGTCGATGAGGACCCAGCCCTTGAGCCGGAGGGCCATGCTGTTCGCCCGGAAGTCCCGCCTCTCGAGGTCCTTCTCGACGGGGAGCCAGGGATCGGCGGAGATGACGAAGTCCTTGTGACCCTTGGCGCCGGCCGCCTTGGGGGCGTCCGTCCGGGGCAGGGCGACATCGTAGGTCGTGCCGCGGATGGTAAATTTGATGATTCCGAAGCTCCGGCCGACCTGGTCCACCTTGCCGTGGGGCGCGAGCTTGTGGATGATATCCTCCAATGGATGGCGGGCGACGAGGAGGTCGACCTCGGGGGACGGGCGGCCGAGGATAAGGTCCCGGACATAACCGCCGACGGCATAGACGTCCGCCCCGAAGAGCCTGACGAAAAGGCCTTTGTCCCGGAAATCTGCCTCGATCTTCTCCACGATCCCCTTATTTTACCAGTTTTCCGGGCCGGTTGGGAAGGACGAAGGAATTCCAGGCTCGGGGTGGGGCGCGTTCTCCCGTTCAGTTCGACGCAGGGAATTTCGCGAGAAGGTCCGCCACGGCGTCCTTGTGGGTCATGAACATCAGGACCTTGAGTTTCAGGTAGTCGGCCCGGTAGAAGAAATAGCCCTTGACCGGGCCGCGGTAGGCCGTCTCCCAGGAGTCTTTGACCAGGAACCAGGTGTCCGGCGCGGACTCCTTGTACCCAACGCAATGGACGACGTGGTCGTCGGTCGAGGCGCCGTTCGTGAAGCGCAACTCCCGGCTGGACTGGTCGATGGAATCCCGGGGGATATCGAACGACGGGATGACGCCGACGTTCGTCTCGCCGCTGTTGCCCGGCTCCGAGATGTCGGCGGCGAGGACCACGGTGAAGCCCTTCTTGAGGGCCCCCAGGACAGCGCCCTCATATTCGTCGATGGGCACGTTGTAATAGTCCGCGCTGTGCCACCAGTTGTCCGGGACCTTGTATTCGCCCCGGGTATGGAAGGGGAGGTATTTGAAACTCACGAAACAGACATAGTCGTTGAGGTTGAGGCCGAGCGAGTCGAGATATTCCTTCGGCGTGAGGGACTTTCCGTCGACGTCGATCCGGTCGGGCGGCTTTCCGAGGTGCTTGTCCAGGATGGCCCGGACTCCGGCCAGCGCCTTCTCTTCATC
Organism: Candidatus Aminicenantota bacterium; assembly: GCA_022867105.1. Taxonomy (GTDB): domain Bacteria; phylum Acidobacteriota; class Aminicenantia; order Aminicenantales; family Saccharicenantaceae; genus JALHVH01. The sequence goes on along the minus strand of JALHVH010000474.1, from coordinate 4,542 downwards.
CAAGTTCTGCCCGGCTTTGTTGGCCTCGAGGAACCTGCGGAACTCCCCGAAGAGAGCGGAATGGTCATGTTCGGCCTTCCCGTCGAGAAGTCCCGTGTAATCCGGGCCGCGGACGACCCCGTATTGCTTCATCCGGGCGATGGCCGAGTTGGGCTCCGAACCTTCGCCGAGGACCGAGTTCCCTTTTTCGCGGATGAAGCGGCGTGCCTTCTCCATGTATTCCCAGTAGACCGTGAATTCCTCGGAAAGCTTGGTCCCAGGCTTGCCCAATCGCTTGAGCTCGGATTCGAGCAGGGAAACGGTCCCGAAGCACCAGCACATGCCGGTGTTGTATTGGCGGATGGGGGGGAGGAGGGGGAGCCGGGTGAACTCCTCAAGGCTCTTCGGCCGGTCCAGGGCCGAAAGGTCCATCTTGAGACGGGAGACCTCGGCGTCGCCCCGCTTCTCGGTCACGTAGACCGCTTCGTCCTTCGCGGGCGTTGCCTGCGGCCGTCCGCCGATCCGTGAATCCGCCGCGGCCTTCTCTTTCGGGCCGCAGGCGGTCGCGGCGAAGAAGAGAACGAGAGATAGGGCCAAAGACAGGATGATACCGGTGCGTTTCATGGATTCCCCTTTCGAAATCTCAGGCTGCATGATCGAAGCTCCATTATATGAAGACGCTTGCGAAAGTTCAATCGGCGCCTTGCCGATATCCGCTCTTTCGTGTATCCTGTAGTTCTTGAAATGAGCGCAAAGAGAAAGTCGGCGGCGGCGCGATTCGCGGCGGCCGTGATCGTCGCCTTGCTCGCATTCGAGGGCCCGGCCTTTGGGCTGTCGAAAAAGGACCTCGCCGTAAGTCTCAAGGAAAAACGGATCCGCGATCTGAGCTCGCGCGGCCTGACCCTGGCCTTCTACGTCGGTATCCGCAATTCCTCGGCGGCGGCTTGCTTTCTCGCCCGCTACAATTACCGGGTGACGGTCAACCAGAAGGAGTACCTGCGCCTTCCCGTGGTCCTCAACGAGCCCATCCGCGTCGGCGCCGGCGAGGAGGTCCTCATCGCCATTCCCCTGAAGGTCACCTACGCCCTGTTGTTCGAGGCGATCGGTCCGGTGGAAGAGAAGGCCGTATGCGACATGGTCGGCGACCTCGTTTTCGCGGATGAGAAGAAGAAGGAAGAGAAGATCGGGTTCGCCTTCTCCGGGGGATTCCCGATCTTCAAGGACCCCGTCGTCGAGTTCCTGCCGCTCAGGGTCAACGATTTGACCGTGGGCGGAGGAGACGTCGTCTTCGACGTCAAGTTCGGGAACCCCAACAATTATGACCTCATCGTGGACACCATCACTTATGACCTCCGGTTTGGGGAAACGATGGTCCTCAAGGGTGAGGTCCCGGGCGATAAGAGCGTTCCGGCCAGAGGGGATAAGACACTTTCCCTGCCGTTCCTGATGGATTTCTTCGAGGTCGGCAAGGAGGTCCACGACCTCCTCCAGAAGCCTCCCGCGCCTTGCCGGTTCTCCGGAGAGATCGCCATCCATTCGGTCTGGGGCCGCCTGGTCATCGCTTTCGACAAGGCCGGTCCCGTGGACGTCGCGAAAAAGCCCGAGGGAAATCCGGGGCCATGACCGGGGAGGGGGTTTCATGAGTGTTCTGGACATCATCCGCAAGAGGAGGAGCGTCAGGAAGTATAAGGGCGATCCGGTGCCCGAGGACGTCCTCGCCCGCGTCCTGGAAGCCGCCCGGCTGGCGCCGTCGGCCAAGAACTTCCAGCCCTGGAAGTTCATCGTGGTCCGCGACCGGGCGATGAAGAGGAAGCTGGCCAAGGCATCGTTCGAACAATATTTCATGTCCGACGCGGACATCGTCGTCGCGGCCTGCGGGTTTCCCGAAAAAGCCTATCCCAGGCAGGGACGCTACATGAACTCCTGGCCCATCGACGTGGCCATCGCCTTCGAACACCTCATTCTCCAGGCCGCTGAGGAAGGGCTGGGGACATGTTGGATCGGGGCTTTCGACGAGGCTGAGGTCAGGGCCGTCCTCGGTGTGTCTGAGGAGGCGCGGGTCCTGGCTATGACGCCTCTCGGCCGGCCCGATGAATCTCCCCGGGAGCGGGGCCGGAAACCGCTCGAGGAGATCGTCTCCTACGAGAAGTTTTGAACGCCCGCTTTCGTCTTTTTCAGCTTCGGAATGATTCCTGGGCTTCTAAAAGACGCGAACCCGAGCCCGCGGCCGCGTTTTAGAACCAGTAATTGAACCCCGCCGTCAACGAAAAACCGCTCAGGTCGAAGTCCTCGAAGTCCAGGAAGGCGTCCTTGAACGTCCCCTTCCCGACGCGGTAGCGGAACTCCGCTTCCAACGTGATCCTGTTCCCGATCGGGAACATCAACCCTCCGAAGGCGTGATAGCCGAAGGCGATCCGGCTGTCTTCCCGGGCGTCGGTCTGGAAGATCTTGTAGATCGTCACGTCGCCTATGTCCGGGTCATCATAGATCCACTCGTCTGAGAAATCGACCATGCTCCCCCGGATACCGGCGCTCCAGAAGAACATCGATACCCCGCCCCCGACGAAGGGGATGAGTCTCACCCTCCTTCCCAAGGGCATGAGCTTCAGCGACAACTCGATGGGCGTGATCGAAACGTTGAAGCCGTGGGTAATGTTGAGTTCGCCGCCATAATCGTCCGCCGAGAACGCGAAATCGCCCTCCTCGAACGCGCGTCCCACATAATCCATGTAATGGCCCGCCTTGCGTTTGCTGTAAGTATCGACGGAAAGGGCCAGGCTGAGCTCCCTGGTCACGAAATATTCGTAGCTGAACCCGAGGATGGTCTCCCGGAAATCGGCTTTCTTAAAGCTCATCTGCTGGAACTCTATGTTCCACAGGCTGTCGAGGCCGCCTTGGGCTCGGGGGAAGAAGTACCCGGCCCTCAGGGTGAGGGTGTTGGAATAGGCCAGGGCAGGTATCAAGACGATGAGCGCCGCGATCAGGACGAGTGATTTTTTCATGGTCGTTCTCCTCATGTCCGATATTATAGCAAAAACCGTGCCAAACATCCTTTGCCCTTTTCCAGGGGGGCGATGCCCGACGCTGTTCCCTGGATAGGTCAACTGTCCCCTGAAGCTCAATTCCGCAGCCCTTCTCCATGCCCTCCCATCACGGCTGTCGAAGCGGGGGGCGTGTTGACAACCCCCCCGGCGTCCCTTTACGATGGATGCCGGGAAAGGCGGAACGCATGAAAACCCTCTTCGTCAAGATCGAACCGGACAGTGTCCCTGACGATGTGATCGAGACCATCGCGGGCGTCCTGCTCCGGGACGGGGTGATGGCCTATCCGACCGAGACGTTCTATGGCCTCGGGGCGGTCTTCTTCTCCGGGAAGGCCGTCCGCCGGATCTACCGCCTGAAGGCGAGAGACGCCGGGAAACCGCTTTCCCTGATCGTTTCCGGCCTGGACATGATCGCGGAAATCGCCGCCGTTCCCACGCCCGTCTTTTCCTCCCTGGCCGGCGAGTTCTGGCCCGGACCGCTGACCCTCGTCCTCAAGGCTTCGCCCTCGTTCCCGGCCCGTCTTGCGGGACCGGGGCATACCATCGGCGTCCGGATCCCTTCGGTCCCGTGGCTCCGGCGCCTTGTCACCAAGGTCGGACTGCCCATCACGGCCACGAGCGCGAATACTTCGGGGGAAGGGGAGATCTCGGACCCGGCCGAGATCCTCCGGATCTTCAACGATAAAGTAGAAATCATCGTGGACGGGGGCCCGACCCCCGGGGGGAAGGCTTCAACGATCGTCGACATTTCTGGCCCGACGCCCCGTATCCTCCGGGAAGGCGCGGTCCCGGCCGGTAAGTTGGAACAGTATTTATCAGAGATGTCATGAACCTTAGGGCGCGTGTTGTTACGGGATCTTCGAGGCGGGCTCTTTGCCTTTCTCCAGGCGATTGAGGACCGACGCCCCTAAATTGTCCTAGGACGTGAGTCGGAATTCCGGGATATGAACCAATTCTCTTGAATTGGCGCCGTGTCGCGGGAATTCCGGGTTTGACCGGAAGTCGGCGTCATCGTTCAAAAAGAAAGAATCCTATCGGCAATTTTGGGGACGCCCATGCTGTTGCCAGATGACGTTTTTATCTGTATACTAAAACATAAAGAATATAATGAAGAAAAAAAATTTCTTAATAGCTGGGGCGTTGCTTGTCGCGGTTGTGTTTTTTCTCTGGCGGCTGTTTCCCAAGCATCCTGCCAGGCCCAATATCGTTCTGGTGGTCATTGACACGTTGCGTGCCGAAAATCTTTCTTTTTACGGCTATCCCAAGGAGACGGCTCCGTTCCTTTCGCGGCTGGCGGCCCAGGGAGTCGTGTTTGAGAACGCCTATGCCGCTTCCTCTTGGACAGCACCCGCCACAGCCTCGATCTTCACTTCGCTGCATCCCTTTCAACACGGCGTCACCATGGGTTTGTTCGCCCAGAAGCAGTTGATCAAAAAAGATCCAAGAATCAAGATCAACCGTATTCCTGAAGACCTGACCACGCTGCCGGAAGCCTTGCGCATCAACGGCTACCGTACCT
>JALHVH010000473.1 GCA_022867105.1 Candidatus Aminicenantota bacterium | reverse complement strand
CATCCAGCTGGCTCTCTGCGACGAAATCGTCAGCTGGATCAAGGGCTTCATGAAAGGATTTGAAGTGAGCGATGAAACCATGGCCCTGGATGTCATCGCGGAGATGGGGCCCGACGGTCAGTACTTAAGCACGAGGCACACTAAAGATCATTACCGGGAGCGCTGGTACCCCGGCCTCTTCGAGCGTGCGGATTATGGGACATGGCTGAAAAACGGGGGGAAGGATCTCTCCGAAAGGGCCCGGGACAAGATCGAAAAGATCCTCGACGAGCACAAGCCCGCGCTTTTGCCGCCTGATATCAAAGGCAGGCTTCAAGAAATCGTCCACAGAGCCTGGAGAAGCCCATAGCTTTTTTTCCCGCGGTTTCTGTCCCAGAATTCGCCCGATGCCGGCCAGGAGGCTTCTTTCTCTTCGGGCCAGGCGCATCAAGCACCCGGAGAATTCGACCAAGCGGACCTTGTGTTTAAACCCGCGATCGTTTATTTTGGGTGACCCGGTCCAGGTCTCCTCTTCTTGGCGAATTTTTTCAGGATGAAAAGAGCGGCAAGCAAGCCGACAAGACACAGGAACGTGATGAAAATGAAGAAATACCTATATCCTAAGGCTCCCGGGTAGCTGTCCAGAAAGGCTCCTCCTACCACCGGCATGAAGATATCCGGAGTGTATCCGATCACGGACACGACCCCGGTGACCGTTCCCGTAAGCGCAAGAGGCGTCCCGCCTTCTTCGAGGAGGGCAAAATAGATTCCCCGAAGGGCAAATATGGCCAACGAGGCCAAGACCGTATTGGCGATAAGGAGGATAACGAACTTGGGGCCGCCGGGGGTAAGAACGAACAGCCCAAAGCTGATGATCAAGATAAAGAAACACCAAGCGATGGTTTTGGAGGGACCCGCCTTGTCCGCCAGAAATCCCGCGCCTATCGCAGAGAGTGGTTTTATCCACATTTTGCCGACACCGATGGCTCCTCCGAAAACGACACTCATCATGAACACGTCGGTGGCATAGGGCGTAAAATAGTAAGCCCCCCAATAGCTGCTGTAGGCCGTAAGAATAACGATGGAAATGAGCCACACCACAGGCATCTTGAGAACGATGAGGACGTCGTGAAGACCCACTTTTTGTTGTCTCTTTTTTTCGCCGGAGTCGTCGCGGCTTGACCCATCCAGGGTGAACCAGGCCATGAGTCCGATCAGGATGTTTAAGAAGGAAAAAAGAAGAATGACCCGGGAGAGAGCAAGGCTGCCGCTCCCGAACTTTGCGAATACAGCCAGAAATGCCGTAGAGCTTGCGACCTCGGCAATACCCCGGCCGCTTTCCAGGATGCCGAACGCTCTTCCCTGTTCCGCGGGGGGAGCCCAATTTCTCGTGGCTTTGATAAGGGCCGCCCAGAAGGTCAGCGTGCAGCTGATCCCCCAAAAGCCATGAATGGCGATGGAAAGTCCGTAGGAGGGGAAAGTGGCAAAATACACGCCCGAAATTCCCGTTGCCATCAAAGATAGGGTTATCAATATCCTGGGAGAGATCCGGTCTGCCAGCCAGCCTCCGGGAAAATAAGAGGCCATGGCGGTCAGCCCGAAAACACTCATAGAAACTCCCAGTTGGGTATTTGACAAATGCAGGGCCTTCTGAAGGGGGATATAATAAACTTCCCTTAAGAACGGCAATAGATAGATGATGCCGCCGGACAGACATAGGCAGGTCATTATGATCCAGCGCCGAAATGTGCCCATCCGTTCATAGTTATCATAAATGGAAAAGGTTTTATAACTATTTTTCCGAATCTCGACAACGATCCCAGGACAGGAGCCGTGGAAACGCCTCGGATATGGGGCCGGCGGCTCTCCTTGCTCTCCCGTTTTGACTGTATCCGGCTGTTTATGTTAAATAATGAACGCT
>JALHVH010000073.1 GCA_022867105.1 Candidatus Aminicenantota bacterium | reverse complement strand
CGATCCCGACCGTTCGCGCCTCGATATAGCTCGCTTTTTCCCAGAGCGTCTCGACCTCCACGACCTCTCCGGGAAGCCCCTCGTCCGTGAAGACCACCTTGCCGTCCTTATCGGCCAGACTTCGCCCCGGGTAGACGATCTTCTTGATCAGGACCTGCATGGGGACCCTCCCTGTTTGCCGCCGCCCCGGAATTCTCGGTCATCCGCCGGATCCATCCGCCGCACCCCCTGGATCGTTCCGGCGACGGACCTCTTGCAGGGGATGTGGCTCCCCTTTGAAAGGGCCAGGCACGTCTGGGCGCAGTGGAACTGGCTGGAGGAATGGAGAATGATCGATACGGGGGTCATATCGGGCTGTTATCGGCCCTCAATAATGGCACAATTTCCGGTGATCGTCCAGGATACCCTGCACGATCAGATCCGGTTCAGGACCCTGGCGGGGAAGGTGATGATGGCCTTGAACAGTCCCAGCCCGGCGCCCAGGGTGATCCCGACGAGCTTGAAAGGGAGGAGAAGGAGCCAGATGAAGGGATAGAGGATGAGGACCAGAATGGCGATCGGCCAGCAAATGACCAGGAGGATCAGCCAAAGCAGAAACTTGATCACGTCATTTCTCCTTTGATCCATTATACGGCGGAACCCAGCAAAAGGTTCACCCCCAAAATGGTCGATAGGACGTGAGTCGGAATTCAGGGTACCACCAGAAGTCGACGTCATCGCTTGAGAAAAAAGAATCCTATCGGCAATCTTGGGTCACCCTTCTCGAACGTCGCCCAAACGAAATAGAAAAGAACCAATCAGACGAAGATCGTGGCGCAGGTGTATAGCCCGAAACCGATCAGGGCGATGCCCATGACCACGAGGATCTTCCGAAAAGTGGACGCCCGGATTTTGTGCTGATGTTTCGAGACGTACCGGACCAGGATCAAGTACCAGAACATGGAGCCCAGGCTGCAAGAAAAAGCGAAAACGATGGGCATCCAGCCCCTGTTGGTAACGAAATGGTGGGCGGTGGCGAACCCGGTCCAGGCGATCCAAAAAAGGTAGATGGTCGGGTTGGAGATGTACAGGGCGAGGACCCCGACGATCGGGCGCGTCGACTTGATGACCTGTTTTTCCTGGACGGCCGGGATCTCCACTTTCCTGGACTGCCGGATGAGCCTGTATCCGATGAATACAAGGAGGACCGTAGCGATGCCCTTCATGACGGGCAGGTAGGGAGCCGGATCGATGGAGATGTTGAAGAACCCGACCAGGGCGATCAGGCAGTAGACGAAATCCATCGCCGACGTCGTGATGCCCGCCAGCAGACCATGGAAAAAATCATGTTTGAGCGTCTGGGACGCCACAAAGACGTTCACCGGTCCCAGCGGAATGGCGGCGGCGAACCCGATCAGGATGCCGATCAATATGAACATTCTTGTGCCCGCAGAGCGAAATTTGCAGGCCTTACCTTATAACAAGTCTAAACCGGGTGTCAATTCCAATCTGGGATCCGGACGGTTCCCTTGTCCGGGCGAGGCGGTCAGGCGCCGAAGATCGCGTCCATCGTCTCGAGGTTCATGCGAAAATCGTTCCCCCCTGTCCCTGCTCACTCACATCTTGGCCATCGGAGAGGCTTCGTTCTCCGTTTCTCCCTCGAGATCGGCATCGATCCCGAGAAGTTTGGCCGTCCCCTCGTAGACCATCTTGAGGGTCTTCTTGGATTCCTGGAGCTGGGCCAGCTTTTCCCGGACCTTCTGGAGCTCCTGTTCGACCAGCGAGTCGATCGAATCCAGCTGCTTCTTCACCTCGTCCATGGTCTTCCGGTAAAGGTCTTCTTGGTCCTTGTTAAGAGCCATCTCAATCTCCTTATGATGATTCTTCTATGATCTCAGCCTGAACGTGACCGTGATAAGCCTCCAGACCCGGACCTTGACGCCGCCTTTCTCCGCGGGGCTGAACTTCCATCTCCGGACGGCGGCCTCGGCGGACTTGTCGAGGCCCAGGGCGCCCTTGATCCCCCGGACCACGACGGTCTGGATGACGTCTCCGGTTTCGGAAACGAGGGCGTTGACCGTGACCGAGCCTTCCATACGCATGCTCAGGGCGGCCGGGGGATATATCGGCTCGGCTGTTTTGAGCACCTGGGGCGGAACGTCAACATCCCCGAGAGGCACCAGGTCACCGGCTTTGAGCTTCACCTCCTGCGCCTCGGGCGGGTCTGCCGACCCTCCCTGCAACAAGTCCTGGCCCTGAGATGCGGGCGTATCTCCAGCGGGGGTGGCCAGGCCCGAAGCGGCCTCTCTTGCGGCGTCGGTCCCGGCGGAATCCGGGACCTGCAATTGCAGCAGCGAGTCGGAATTGAGGACCAGCGGCTTGATGTCCTCTACGGCCGGCGGGGGGGCCTCCACGGGCTTATTGGCCGCGGGCCTTTGTGTTTCCTCGGCAAGAATCGGGGTCTTGCCCGGCCTTTTCCCTTCAGCCCTCTTGTCTGCCTGGCCCGCGGCCTGTTGCCGGAGGTCAGGCGAAGCGGCCGTTTTTAAGGAGAGCTCGTCCATTGCAGGCGGGACGGATTCTTGCCCGAGGGAGCGGGATTTGGCAGGCTTCAGGACGTACACCATTGCGCTTGTCAGGATCAGAACGCCGGCCACCGCGCCGAAGATCTTGGGAAAGAAGGGCCGCTTCTTTTTCTCGAGGAATTCTCCGAACGCGGCGAGCGGGGTGGAGGCCGGAACATCCACGGCCGCCGTTTTGGGTCTATTCTGGACGACCGATTTCTTCTCTTCGGACCTGGGGGAGGGCATCGGAGGGACCGGCGCCGAAGGGACCTTGGCCTTCACGGCCGGGAGGATCCAGGGGATGTTCGCGTCCGAGGACAGCCGGGGAGTTTTCGGCGCGAGCGTCGCCGGGACAGGCTCCTGCGCGGCGGGCTTGGCTTTCGGCGCCTCGACGGAGGCCATTTTCTTCCCTGGCTTCAGACCGAACTCGGCCAGCGTACTCCGGAGCATGTTATCGATTTCGTCCTGCTCCAGGTCCTTTTTTCTCTTCTTAATGGGAGCGGAGACCAAGGATTCCATGATCGCTTCGTCGAGGTCGTCCTCGCTTTTCCCCGGCTCCGCCGGGAGGCCGAGGATCTTCCGGATGGAGACCAGGAGATCGTCCGGGTCGAGGGGTTTCTCGAAATAAGCCGAGGCTCCGAACGTGTGCAGGGCCTCGGTCTTGTAGATCGTGTCCTTATAGACCCCGGTGACGATGATGACCGGGACCTTCCGGGTGGCGCTGTGGGTGATCCTGGAGCACAGCTCAAAACCATGGAGCTTGGGAAGCATGGCTTCCGTGATGATCAGGTCGGGATTCTCGTCCTTGCATTGTTCCAGGCCGGCGGCCCCGTCGGCGGCCGTGCTCACGCTGAAACCCGCATTGCGGAGGAACTGGGACAGGAACCGCAGGAACTCCTGGTCGAAATCCACGACGAGGATCTTTTTCGTGCCCATGAACCAAACACCTCTCCCCGCGCAGGGTCAAGCTCCCGCGAGCGGCCCGCGCCCTTTATGATACGTGATAGTTATCCGTCCGGGGGAGGATTCGGTCAATCACCCCTAGGGGTGATTCCGAGGAGGATATTTCCTCCCCTGTTCCGGGCTGTTTGAAACCCTGGGGATTTTGGGTATAATGACGCCTCATCGATAAGGAGTCCATCATGCACAAAAGATCACCGATCATCTTTGCCCTCATCGTCCTTTTCTCCGGATTCGCCGCCTTCGCCCAAGAAACGGAGAGCCGCGTTCCGGAGCTCGAAGCCTTCCACGAGATCATCTATCCCATATGGCACACCGCTTACCCCGAGAAGGACATTGCCGCCCTGAAGGGCTTCGTTCCCGAGATCAACAAGTTGGCCGGGGAGATCTTCGAGGCCAGGCTGCCAGGCATCCTCAGGGAAAAAGAAGCGAAGTGGCTGGCCGGATTGGAGGAATTCAAGAAGTCGGTCGAGGCGTACGGCGCCGCGGCTCATGGTGCGGACGACCAGGCCCTGCTCAATGCCGCCGAGGTCCTCCATGCCAGGTATGAGATGCTGGTCCGGGCGATCCGGCCGGTCCTCAAGGAGATGGACGATTTCCACAAGGTTCTCTACGTCGTCTTTCACAAGTCTCTTCCCGACAAGAAGTTCGCCGAGATCAAGGCCGTGAGCGGTGACCTGAAGTCCAAGGCCGAGGCCGTCACGAAGGCGACCCTTTCCAAGAGGATGGAGGCCAGGTCCGCCGCGTTCCAGGCCGCTTCGGCGGACCTGCTGAGGGCCGTTACGGAGCTCGAGACGGCATGCCGGGGCGATGACAACGCCGCCATCGAAAGCGCGGTGCTGACGCTGCACACGAAGTATCAGGCGCTGGAAAAGATCTTTGATTGACGCCTGAAATTTCAGGGACACAATACTAATACAAACGCATTATAATAGTTTGACATCTGACTTTAAGCGGCCTGAAGCCGCCCTCACTCCCCCGGCCCCCGGGGAACCAGTCCCGTCGGTTCCCCCCGT
>JALHVH010000072.1 GCA_022867105.1 Candidatus Aminicenantota bacterium | reverse complement strand
TGATGACCTTCATGAGCGATGTCCTCTCGGCCAAACAGCTCAAGATGGAACGGACCGGAAACGGCCGCCGGGAAAGCTTCCGCTACATCCCGATACCGCGGATGACGAACACGTTCATCGAAAACGGCAAAAGCAAGCCGGCCGACATCCTGGCTTCGACGAAGAGCGGGATCTACGTCCAGAGCCTAAGCGGCGGCAGCGTCAACCCGACGGACGGTGTCTTCAACTTCACCTGCCGGGAAGCCTACCTCATCGAGGACGGGAAGAAAACGACGCCGGTCAAGGGGGCCACCTTGATCGGGAGCTGCCTGGACATCATCTCCAATATCGATGCCGTCGGCGACGATCTGGACTTCGGCCCGGGGATCTGCGGCAAGGGACAGGCCGCCGAGGTCAGCGCCGGCCAGCCGACCGTCAGGATCCGCGGCATCAACGTCGGCGGAACGAGGGCCAAGGCCTGACAGGGAGCGAAAGGAAACGATCATGGATTACAAGGGACTCTCCGAACAACTCGTCAAGAAATGCCTGAAGAGGGGGGCCGACGCGGCCGAGGTCTACCTCGAGACGGGCCGCAACCTGAGCGTCGAGGTCCGTAACGGCGAGATCGAGACCATCCAGGAGGCGACGGCTTACGGGGCCGGCTTCCGGGTCTTGGTCAAGGGCCGGATGGCCTTTTCGAGCTGCAACGACTTCACTGAGAAAGCTCTCGAGGATACCATCTCCCGGGCCATCGATTTCGCCCGCATCTCGACCGCCGACCCCGATAATGTCCTTCCGGATGACAAAGGAATGACCGAGGTCGCCGGACTTTATGACGAAAGCATCGCGAAGATATCCATGGACGCGAAGATCGAGCTGGCCAAGAAGGTCGAAAAGCTCGCCATGAAAGACCCGCGCGTCACCAAGAGCGCCGGTTCGGCCTACGGAGAAGGGGAGGGGGAGGTCTTCCTGGCCAATTCCCACAGCCTGCTGAAGAGCGCCAAATCCTCCGGCTGTTCTTTCGGCATTTCGGTCGTGGCGGAGAAGGGCGAGCAGAAGTCGTCAGGGGGCGAATACTGCGCCCGCCGCTTCTACGCCGACCTCAAACCGGCGGAAGAGATCGCCGCCAAGGCGGCTCGCGACGCGTATTCGATGCTCGACCCGAGGCCGGTGAAGACCCAAAAGGCGGCCGTGATCTTCGACAGAGAGGTCGCTTATGCCCTCCTGGGGGGGATCCTGGGGGCCATCAACGGGGAGTCCGTGCTCCAGGGGGCGAGCTTCCTCGGCAAGAATATGGACCAAAAAATCGCCTCGGAACTCGTAACACTTATCGACGACGGCACCCGTGAAAAGGGGATGGGCAGTGAACCTTTCGACGGCGAAGGCGTTCCAACGCAAAAACGGATCATCGTCGACAAGGGCGTCCTCAAAGGTTTCCTGTATAACACGATCGTCGCCAAACGGGCGGGACTCAAGAGCACGGGGAACGCCTCCCGCGACGGATTCACGTCCCTTCCCGGCATCGGGCCCCACGCGTTCTACATGGCGGCCGGACAGGCCAAACCCGAGGACGTCATCAAGGCCACAAAGACCGGCCTCTGGCTCAAGGAGGTCACTGGATACGGCATTAATCCCGTCAACGGGAATTTCAGCGGCGGCGCCTCGGGCTTCTGGATCGAGGACGGGAAGGTCGCTTTCCCGGTCAAAGGGCTGACCATCGCCGCAACGGCCGACGAGATGCTCAACGGCATCGACCTGGTCGCCGATGATCTCGACCTCGACCGGACGGTGACGGCCCCGACCTTTCGGATCAAGCTCATGCAGATCGGAGGGGAATGAGGCCGTCAAGGAGGTCCTATGGACAACAAACCCCGGTGTCGCGCCGTGCTCTCGATTGTGTTCATCCTTTTAGGAGCGGCCGCGGCGCCCCTTAGCGCCCAGAGCGCGGACAAGGTCGCGGGGCTCTTCGACAAGTTCCAATGGCGCGGCATCGGGCCGGCCATCATGGGCGGCCGGACGGTCGATATCGACGTCGTGGAGAGCAGCCCCTCAACGATCTACGCGGCCATTGGACCGAGCGGGGTATGGAAATCCGAGAACAACGGGACGATCTGGTCGCCGGTCTTTTTCAGGGAGTCCGCGGTATCCGTGGGCGACATCGCCGTGTCCCGGTCCAACCCCTCCATCGTTTGGGCGGGGACCGGCGAGGCCACCTGCCGGAACAGCGTCACGATCGGCGACGGCGTTTACAAGTCCATCGACGCGGGCAAAAACTGGACGAACATGGGGCTCAAGGAGACGCGGCATATCAGCCGAATTGTCATCAACGAGGGAGACCCCAACATCGTGTTCGTCGCCGCGATGGGACACCTCTGGGGTCCCAATCCCGACCGGGGGGTTTACCGGACCCTCGATGGCGGCAAATCGTGGACGAAAGTTCTCTATGTCAATGATAACACTGGGTTTGCGGACATCGCCATGGACCCCGGCAACTCTCTCGTCCTTTATGCGGCCGCCTACGAGCACAGACGGCTGCCTTACGATTTCACCGGCGGCGGGCCCGGAAGCGGCCTTTATAAGTCCGACGACGGCGGAGTGACCTGGAGGCGGCTCACGAAGGACCTTCCCGAAGGCATCATGGGCCGGATCGGCATTGGAGTCGCCCGGAGCAAGCCGGGCGTCGTTTACGCCCTCGTCGAGCACAAGGACGGAGGCATCTGGCGCTCCGAGGACTGCGGGGAAAGCTGGAAGAGGACGTGCGACACAGCCACATTCAAGCGGGTCAATTCGCGCCCGTTCTACTACAGCCAGATCCACGTGGACCCTGGCGACGACAAGACGGTCTATGTCCTTTCGACGGGCCTTTTCGTGTCGAACGACATGGGGCAGAAGTTCAAACCCATCGGGGCGGGGATCCACCCCGATCATCATGGCTTCTGGATCGACCCTTCCGACCCCCTTCATCTCATCGACGGGAACGACGGCGGGGTGGACATTTCCTACGACGGAGGCAAGACCTGGCAGGCGGTCCAAAGCATGGACTTGGCCGAGGTCTACCAGGTCGGCTACGACATGAGGACGCCGTATCATGTCTATTGCGGCCTCCAGGACAACGGCTCCTGGGGAGGCCCGAGCGCCTCGCTCGACCCGAGAGGCATCGCCAACGAGGAATGGGAGATGGTCGGCGGGGGAGACGGGTTCTTCGTCAAGCCCGACCCCTCCGACCCGAACACCGTCTACAGCAACTCGCAGATGAACGGGCTCGCCCGAAGCGACCTGAGGATCGGCAGGTCGAAATCCATACGGCCGGCCGCTTCCTGGAAGGAACCGCCCTACCGCTTCAACTGGAACTCCCCGGTCCTGGTTTCTCCGAACGACCCCAAGACCGTCTATTGCGGCGGGAATTTTCTCTTCAGGACAACGGACGGAGGGAACTCCTGGGAGACGATCAGCCCGGACCTGACCACCAACGACCCGGCCAAACAAAAGGACTCGGGAGGACCGATCTCCTTCGAGAGCACCGGCGCCGAGGTCCATTGCACGATCGTGACGATCGCGGAATCGCCGCTGGATAAAAGAACCCTCTGGTGCGGAACGGACGACGGGAATCTCCAGGTGACCAGGGATGGCGGCAAGACCTGGAAGAACGTCATCGGCGGCGTCCAGGGCCTTCCCAAGAATACCTGGTGCTCCAGGGTGGAAGCCTCGCGCTTCGACGCGGGGACGGCTTTCGCCGCCTTCGACGGCCACCGGACCGACGATTATGCGACCCACCTGTACAAAACCGCCGATTTCGGCAAAACATGGAAGCCCATCAAGGGGAACCTGCCCTTCGGCTGGGTCCACGTCGTCCGGGAGGACCCGAAGAACAGGAACCTCCTCTACGCGGGCACGGAATTCGGTATCTTCGCGTCCCTGGACGGCGGAGCGACCTGGTTCTCCCTCAAGAACAACCTGCCGACGGTCGCCGTCCACGACATCGCCGTCCATCCGAGGGAAAACGACCTGATCATCGGGACCCACGGCAGGGGAGTCTGGATCCTGGACGACATTTCGTTCCTCCAGGAGATGTCGGAGGCGGTCCTCGTCTCGGATTTCCATCTTTTCAAAGCCCGGCCGGCGACCCTTTTCTGGAGCACGGTCAAGGGAGAGCCCTACAGCAAGCCCATCTTCCTTGGGAAGAACCCTCCGGCTGGGATCTTCGTCACGACCTGGAGCAAGAGCGCCATCAAGGAAAAGACAAGGATTGCGGTCAAGGACGGGGCGGGCGTGACGCTCACGGAATTCGACCTGAACCAGAAGGCCGGCCTCCAGAGAGATGCCTGGAATTTTCAATTCCTGCCCGCGGCCGCCGACGGGAAGAAATATTCGGGGTCGGGAATCGCCGTCTCCCTGCCCAGCGTTCGCCCCGGGACCTACGCCCTGGAGGTCACGCTGGCAGGGACATCTTACGCTTGTCCTGCGCAAGTCCTTGCCGACCCGCGGGTCGATTTCCCCGAGGCCCAATGGACCGCCCAAAGGGATTGCCTGGCCGAACTCCTCAAAACCTCAAGGAAACTTGGACTGGCCGTGACGGCGGTCAAAAACATCCGCAGGCACCTGGACGGGCTTCAACCGGACATTAAAACGGCAGGGGACAAATCAGTCCTTTTTCGTTCATCCCTAGAGGCCTTCCTGGGCACCTTCGCCAAGCTTGAAAAGGACGTCCTCCCCGGCGACATGATGGCCTCTCAAGGCTCTCTGGAACAATCCTTGCGCGGCGGCTCCCGGTCCATCCAGCTGATGACCTTGGGGCTGTCGATCGTCGGGTTTCCATCTGCACCGACCGAGGCCGAGCTGGCCCTATTTCATGAGATCGGCATCATGATCGACGCTTCCGTGGAAACTCTCAACACGTTGATCACCGCCGAACTTCCCAAACTGAACCAGGTCTTCAAGGACCACGGCCTCAAGCCTTTTCCGGAAATCCCTGAAATCATGCATTAAGATCTTTTGTTTTCTTCTATTTAATTTAATGTGGGCTGGGTTCATAGCTCGGACAGGACGGTCCGGTAAGGCTAAACCTTCAAGGTCCGCTCGGTTCATCCCATTCACTCCCCAGCCCACATTAAACGTAAGAGAACCAGATCTTTCGTCATTTTGGAAGCGATTGCCCAAGCGTCTAAAAAATTCGTATTTATTTTATTTTCAATAAGTTGCAAACTCATTGGAACCTATTTTTAATCAACTATTTACGATACAAATGATAG
>JALHVH010000472.1 GCA_022867105.1 Candidatus Aminicenantota bacterium | reverse complement strand
AATGCCCTTTTCAACCGGAGGATCGACATCCGGACGGCCTTGTTCCTTGCTATTGTCGTCTGCGGACTCATCTTCTATCCGAAGATCTTCCTGGTGACCTTCCTGTCCGCTAACGTCCTCTCCGGGCCCGCGGTCGCCGCCGCGCTCGCCCTTAAAAAGATCGCGCGCAGGAGACCCCGGCCGAAGGAGATCCCGTCCTGACCGGAACCGCCGCCGCAACCTTTTTCGCAGGCCGGCTGTTCATATTTCCTTGGGCAGGGCCTTGTCTTCATGGAAAGAATGGATCTCGGTCATAAAATCGGGCGGAACGGCAGGTTCTCGTCCGGAAGGAAACCCCGCCGGAGAAAACGGGCCCTCTTCATCATCCTCCCCTTTATCGCCGTGATCGCGGCCCTGATCATCCTGATCATCCCGCGGCCGGGTGCGGAGCCTGAGGTCCGGCGGATCCCGGCCGCCCCAAAGCCCCCCGTCATCAGCCCGGCCCCAACCGTCCGGACACACAAGGAAATCATCTCCCGGGGGAGCAGCCTGGCGGAGATCCTGCCCAAGTACGGCTTTTTGCCCAAGGAAGTCCATGAGCTGAAGGAACAGGTCAAGCCCGTTTATGACCTGGGAAGGATCCGGGCCGGCCGCGAGATCCGCCTCCTGACGACACCCGGGGGGGGGTGGACATCGCTCGAATACGACATCGACGAGAACAGGTTCCTTGTCGTCCGGAACGAATCGGGTCGGTTCCGGGCGGAAATCAAAGAGGTTCCCTTCGAGGTCCGGACGGTCTTCCTCTGGGCCCGGATCGAGGACAACCCCATCGCGGCCGTCAACAAGGCCGGCGAGGAAGACTTCCTGGCCCTCGAGCTTTCCGACATCTTCGGCTCCGATATCGATTTTTACACCGACATCCGGGAGGGCGATACGTTTAGGATCGTCTACGAGAAAAAATTCCTGAACGGCCGGTCCGCCGGCTACGGGAATATCCTGGCGGCCGAGTTCACGAACCAGGGGAAGACCACCCAGGCCTTCCGCTTCACCTACCCGGACACCCGGAAGTCCGATTTCTTCGATCCCGTCGGCAACTCCGTGCGCAAG
Source organism: Candidatus Aminicenantota bacterium (assembly GCA_022867105.1). Taxonomy (GTDB): domain Bacteria; phylum Acidobacteriota; class Aminicenantia; order Aminicenantales; family Saccharicenantaceae; genus JALHVH01. The sequence goes on along the minus strand of JALHVH010000472.1, from coordinate 2,107 downwards.
GAGCTCCTCAAGTCACCCATGAAGTTCGCCCGGATCTCTTCACGCTTCAGCAGCAGCCGCCTCCACCCCATCCGGAAGATCTACCGGCCCCACAACGGAGTGGACTACGCGGCGCCGCTCGGGTCCCCGGTCCAAGCCACGGGCGACGGCACCGTGACCCAGGCCGGCTGGAACGGCGCGTCCGGCCGGATGATCAAGATCCGTCACAAGAACGCCTACGAGACCATGTACCTCCACCTCAGCGGGTTCGCGGCTGGGATCAGGGTGGGCGCAAAGGTGGACGCCAAGCAGGTCATCGGATACGTCGGCTCATCCGGAGAGTCCACGGGGCCCCACCTGGATTACCGGATCGCCTACCACGGGAAGTACGTCAACCCCAATGGCTGGAAGTTCCAGCCGGCCGAACCGCTCAGGAAGGAATTCCTGGAGACCTTCAAGATGGAGATGGAAAAACTGAAGTTCGCGCTGGACGCCCCGAAGCACTGCCTTGCGGCCTGCCTCGCGGTCAGTCTTTTTTAGTCACGCCGCCGCTCTTGCCGCCCGACGCGGAACCGGGGCCGGCATGCTCGCCGTTGGAGGCGCCGGGCGAATGGGAGGATTCGCCCTGGAGCCCAGACCCTCCCGAGAAACTCCCCGAGGTGGAGGAGGAGACTCCGTGGGAGCTCAGCCTGACGCCGAAACGCTCGGTGTCCCGGGACGAGATTTTGAGCTGCGGGCAGCGCACTTCGTTGGTCGCGCTCGAGTAGTCGATCCAAACGCCGAGGGAGCGGGCGATCCGGACGTCCGGATTCCAGTCCCGGAACCGCTCGGCCGTTCCGTAGCTCAGCGATCTCAGGGCTACCGACGAACGGTCCAGGGCGCGTTCGTCCATCCTCCGCAGCAAGGGATCCTGGACTGAAGCCACGCCGACATCCCGTCCCCTCGGCCCCGCAAGTTCGTTGGATTTCAAGGTTCTCATGGCCTCGTAAGCGGGACCCCTTATCATGATCTGAGCCACGGTATCCGCGGACACGGACGTCGAGACCGCCGGCTTCATGACCTTGTCCCAGGTCAAGGCCTTGTCCTGGATGCGCCGCGCCATTAGCCCATCCCTGTCGACGAAGACGAGGTGGGCGGGAACGCGGTTCAGGGATTCGAGAATCCGCGGGTCCTTTCTTTTGATCCCGGCGATCACGTTCTTGAAGGTGGCCTTGATCTCTTGGGACATGGGCAGGGACGTTGACCCGTCCTTTTTCAACTGGTCCTTGCGGATCTTGGTCAGGACCGGCTCGGACGGCCGGGAAGGCTCCGGGGGCCAGTTATAGGTCCAAGTGTCTCCCTGGGCATAAAAACCATACATGCCCCAAGGATTCGAGAAGGCGTTCATGTAGTACCAATCCCAAAGGCTCCAAGGCCTCCAGCAGTAGTAACCGTTGAAAAAGTCCCAATCCGCCCAGGCCGGAGCGAACAACGAGCCGGGAAGCCAGACCCAGCCCAGCTTCTTGTCCCACTGCCAGATCCCCAGATGGTATGGCACCCAGCCCCACGGTTCGTCAGGCACCCAGAACATCTGGTTCTGGAACGCGGCCCAGTGGCCGTAGACGTAGGGCTGCCAGTTCCCCCAGGGGTACCTGTCATTGAAGAAGGGGCGCCAGACATATCCGTAGAGGGCGTCCCAGAGCCATTCGCCGTACATGTTGCCGTAGTTCTGGGCGAAATAAAAGACGGCTTTGGGCAGTTTTTGGATGGGTTTGGGAAGAGCATTCTTTCCTTTGTGAAGGTCCGCGAAACCGGCGTTGATCTCGTCGTTCCACGTCTCGAATTCTGTTCCTTCGAGGTAACCGGCGGTCTCGAACTGATGGTCCTTGAGGACGACCAGCCGCTGGAGCTTCTTGATCTCCTTTTCCCGGGCGGCCCCGGCGTCCGGCCCGAACATGGCCGAAGCTTTCCCATACCGCACCTGGATATCGGTCGATCCGTCCTCCAGGGCCTTGATCATGGCCACGGTGTTGTGATTCATCCTGACCGCCGCATTCGCGGTCAGGACCTGAAAGATCTCGCGGGAATCATATTCCTTGTACATGATATAGACCCGGCCTTTGGTCAGGGCCAGGTTCGAGATGCCGTT
>JALHVH010000471.1 GCA_022867105.1 Candidatus Aminicenantota bacterium | reverse complement strand
AGGTCCGGGTGATTTCCGGCTCATCGGGCAGCGCTGACGGCTTTCAAGTTGTCCGTCCGCGCTCTCCAGGCGTCATTGATATGCTCCCAGCCTTGATTTATGCTTCCGTACAGTGGCGAGATGGGATGATCGATGCGAAAACACGTCTCCAACCAGCTCAGCAGAAAACGAAATACCTATAGAGAAGAAAATCCAAAAGTCCCAGGTGTTACGAATGTTGTGACCCCATTCAGAACCTTGACATGCTTCGGCAATCGGCGCAATAATCGAATGCCGGGGGGGAGGAACCGACCAGATGGGTGCATATCGCCTTTCACCTATAACAAAACGATTTCTCTCCATGGAATGCACATGAACAAAAAGACCGTTGTTGCTTTTATTCTTATCATAGCCGGAGCCGCCCTTGTCGGATGCTCAAAGAAGCAACCCGGGGACCCACGCCTGAATAATTCATTCCGACGCCCAGAGGTGAACGGCTGGACATTCGTGCATCTGGAAGGCACCCCCTTGGAAATCGGGTTCCAGCACGGCTATCTCTTGGCAGCTGAAATCCAAGAAATGAAAGAGATTTGCGCTCTGGAGCTTAATAACGACAGTAAGAAGGAGTGGCCCTTCTTCCGCGACGCGGCACGCGATATGATGTGGCCGCGCATCGAGAAGGAGTATCGTGAAGAGCTCCAAGGAATCATGGACGGAGTAAATGCCCGCGGCATCGAATTGGACCTGTGGGATATCGTCGCTATGAACGGCATGCTCGAGTGGGTTTATTACGCCACGGTCTACGACAAAACCAAGCTCACGCCATCCGGCTCAGCCGCTACAGCGGAACGCTGCAGTGCCTTTGTGGCCACCGGCAGCTATACGAAGGACGGCAAGCCGATCATCGCCCATAATAACTGGACGTACTATATTGATGGACAGCGATGGACCAAGATTTATGACATCGTCCCGGCAGCAGGGCATCGCATTCTCATGGACGGTCTGCCGGGCTTCATAGCTAGCACCGATGATTTCGGCATCAACTCGGCCGGCATCATGATCACCGAAACCACGATCAGCGGATTTGAGGGCTACGATGTCAACGGAATTCCTGAGTTTGTGCGGGCTCGCAAAGCTATGCAATACTCATCGTCCATCGACGACTTCGTCCGCCTCATGAAAGAGGGCAACAACGGCGGCTACGCCAACGATTGGCTGATCGCTGACCGGAAAACCGGCGAGATCGCCAGCCTTGAGCTGGGATTGAAGAATGTCACTTTAGAGCGCAAGAAGGATGGATATTTTATCGGTGCCAATTTTCCCATTAATCCCAAGCTGGCATTTGAAGAGACCCACTATGACACCACGGACATGGGCCTGAGCGCAAACGCCCGCCGCCTGCGCTGGGAACAATTGATGGCGGAGAACAAGGGCAAGATTGATGTCGCCGCCGCGCAACGCTTCCTTGCAGATCACTTCGATACCTACCAAAAGAAGGACGAGCCCAACGAGCGGACTCTCTGCGGCCACATCGACCTGTCGCCAAGAGGCTCACCCGCTTGGCAGCCGCCTTACGGCATCGCCGGGGCGGTACAAAACAAGGTCGCTGACGCAACCATGGCCGAGCAGATGTCGTTTGTCGCTGCTGCCGGACATGCCTGCGGCCTAGCCTTCAAAGCAGAAGAGCATCTACGGCTTCACCCCGAGTTCAGCTGGCAACAGAAATATCTCAGGGATATAAACTCATATCCATGGACTCTATTTGAAAGCTCGAAGTGAGCGGCCGGGATATCCATATTTTGTGAGGGGAAGGGCTGATCCTGAGCGCGAAGCCGGCGATTTCATGCCGGGCGAAAAAGGAAAGTCCTGTCAAAATACGTGGACTTCAAAAAGGGCGACGTAACTGACCAAACCACACTTGGAGGATAAACCATGAAGACCACAGTTCTGATTCTAGCGTTATTCAGGCTGCTCGTTTCACCGGCGGCCGGGGAGAGCAACGAAACCTACACTATCCTTGCGCCCGGCGCGAAACTGGAAAAGCTGGCAGGCGAATTTATATTCACGGAAGGCCCGACGTGCGACAAGGACGGGAACGTCTTCTTCACCGATCAGCCCAACAACCGCATCGTGAAGTGGAGCGTGGACGGCAAGATCTCCTCGTTTCTGCAGCCGGCTGGTCGCGCGAACGGCATGTTTTTCGACGCGCACGGCGACCTCATCGCCTGCGCCGATGAAAAGACGGAGCTGTGGTCCATCACGCCTGACGGCCAACACACGGTTCTGGTAAAAGAATACGAAGGCAAAAAACTAAACGGCCCGAATGATGTCTGGGTGCGGCCCGACGGCGCGTTGTATTTCACGGACCCGTTCTACAAGCGCGATTGGTGGGACTACAACCAGCCGCCGCAGGGCACGGAACAGGTGTACTTTCTGAGCGCCGACCGACAGACGCTCAAGCGCGTGACAACCGATCTCAGCCAACCCAACGGCATCATCGGCACGCCGGACGGGAAAAAGCTCTTTGTCTCAGACATCGGCGCGGGCAAGACCTACGCCTACGACATCCAGCCCGACGGCACACTGACGAAGAAATTCCTGCGTTGCGAGCTCGGCTCGGACGGCATGACGCTCGACACCGAGGGCAACCTCTACCTCACCGGCGAAGGCGTCACGGTGTTCGGCCAGACCGGTAAGCAAGTCGGGCACATTTCAGTCCCGGAGTCTTGGACTGCGAACGTGAGCTTCGGCGGAAAGGATCACAAAACGCTGTTCATTACGGCCAGCACCGCCCTTTATTCCATCCGCACGAAACATCGCGGCGCAAACGCCGCGAAGTAGAACAACCAGACCCAAGCCGGGCTGAACAAGACCCTCAGGCGCGCGACGGAGTCGGGGCGGTCAAATGCTAAGGTAGTGAACTTCCTTGTCGGGTAGGTTTCGACCCGAAGGAGCTGAAGGTCACTTTCCCATTCCGAACACGGAAGTTAAGCCCTTATGTGCCCATGGTGCTGCGTCGGTAATCTTTCACGGGACCTGAACGAAGGCGAGCTGCGCGAAGCGTTCGCGGCCTTCGGCGACGTCGCTTCGGCGGCGATAAGCAAGGACAAGTTCAGCGGCGAAACCCGCGGGTTCGGCTTCGTCGAGATGCCGAACAAGGAAGAGGCCGATAAGGCCATCGCCGGGCTGAACGGCAAGGACCTCAAGGGCCGGACCATGATGGTCAACGAAGCCCGTCCGCGCACGGACAAGCCGCGGGCCGGGGCGAAATGCCTCCGTCGCATGGTCGCGGCCGGGCACGCTTTCCTTGACACTCGCCCGAGGGCGGATATATCATTCGGATGATTCGCAGGGGGCCGGATTCCGGCCCTATGGAAGCTCGACTTAAGGGGATAATAAGGACGGGAGGGAGGAATGCGCAAGTCGCCGTTCGTCGTTATGCTGTTGGCTTTCATGGCGGGTATCGCCGCGGGGGGACAAAGCCCGGTCCAAAATGACGTCAGAAATGAAGCTTTTGTCGGCCCGGCGATCAGGTTCACCTTTATCGATCATCGGTTCGGCTTGATGGCGGGCTTTCGCGGCAGCTGGCCCATCGGCCGTTCGCTGGCGCTCGGCGGCGCCGTCTACACGCTGATCAGCAAGGCCGATGCGCCGGAGGGCGCCCTGCCCCTTGAGGGGGCCCTGGATATCGATCTGTCCTACGGCGGCCTGGAATTGGAATACTTCTTGAACCCCGGCTCCCGGACGCGGTTCAGCCTCTCCGTTCTTGTTGGGGGGGGCGCGACCCGGTTCGTGAAGGATACGGGGTCGACTTTTAAGAGCAACGAGCAAAGCGGAGAAACCGGCTTTGTGTATGTCGCGGAACCGGGGGGAAACGTCGAATGGACGGTCGCGAAATGGCTCCGTCTGGATCTCAGCGCGTCCTACCGCCTGGTCTCCAAAACCCGGAAGGAGGGCCTGAAAGACCTGAATCTTAGCGGGCCGTCCGTCTTTTTTTGTTTTGGGGCGTTTTCGGGCCGCTCCAGCCGACAGGACCATTGCGGCGCGATTTGGAGCCTCTGCAGGGCGCCGGCTCGTTACCGGACGATTGACACGTGAGATAGGCCGAGAATATCATGCTCTCGCGATGAGAAGGTCACTCCAGGCCGTTGCCCAGGGAAACCCGATTCGCGCCCGAAAAGGGAGCATCCGTCAATAAAAGGAGCCGCTGAATCATGATTGCACGCCGCATCGCTGTCGCCACCGCCATCCTACTCGCATTCGCCGCGCCTCTCCTCCTCGCCGCTGGCGCCTTCCGGGCCGGGCAACCGGCAGGGGCCGGGATCTCCGACCTCGGCTTCGGGAGCTGGAAGTTCACCGGCAAGGACAAGTCCGGCGTCGCCTGGACAGGCGCGCTGGCCATCGAAAAGCTGGATGCCGATCAGTTCGATCCGCAAAAGTATATCGCTCAAGGGAATCTCCGGATCGAGACCGCCGACGGAAGCGGGAAAGGGGCCAACCCTCCGATCCAATACGATCCCGCAACGCGCGTTTTCACGATGGGAGCGGAATCGGACTATGGCGGGGCGGTCTATACGGCCGTTCTCTCGCCGGACGGGAAACGCCTGACCAAGGGCGTCTGGAAGGAGACCGAGCGATGGTCCGACGAGAAGGAAAAGCGGGTCGTTAGCGAGGGGGATTGGTCAGCGGTGCGAATCGAGTAGGGATCCCGGCCTGCGGGTAAGGTTCCTGACCGAGAGAGGAAGCGACCATGACCGCACGAGACGCGAGCCATCCTCTGGAAAAACTGAACCCGAAGGTCCGGAACCGGTTCCCGATGGTCGACCGGGATTCACGCGGGACTCCCCGCATCTACCTCAACACCGGGGCCGGCAGTCTGACCGTCGATACGGCCGCCGGGGTTGCCCACGAGGCTCAGGGCCGGCTCAACCCCATGCCCGGATCCGTCGCCACCGGGGAGCTCGATACGGCGGCCCTTCACGCCCGGGTCAGGGACCTCGTCGCCGACTTCCTCCACGCGGGAGACGGCCGGGAGGTCAGCTTCCATCAGTCGGCCACGTCGGCGCTGTTCAACCTGGCCTTCAGCCTGCGGAGCGTCCTTGCGCCTTCCGCCAACCTCGTCGTCACCGACCTCGATCACATGGCCAACATCTCTCCCTGGGAGACCGTCTGGGGAGAGGGTCACGGCGCGGAGGTCCGGCGGGCCCGCGTCACGCCCGAAGGGACGCTAGACGTCGGCTACCTCCTCTCGCTTGTCGACCGCCGGACCGGCCTGGTCGCCCTGACCGCGGCTTCGAACGGCACGGGCTCCATCGTTCCGCTGGAAGAGGTCGCATCGGCCGTCCGCCGGATCTCCCCCGGATGCCTGGTCGCCGTCGATGCCGTCCACCAGGCCCCCCACGGGGTCATCGACGTCCGGGCGAGCAGCGTCGATTTCCTGGCCTTTTCCGGCTACAAGGTCTTCGGCCCGATGCTCGGTGTTCTCTGGGGGAAGGCCGAGATCCTCGAGAGACTCAAGCCCTATCGCGTCGAAACGAACAAGGACGTCCTGCCGTGGAAATTCGAGATGGGCATGCTCAACAACGCCTCCCTTGCCTCGCTCGAAGCGGCCATGGAATACCTGCTCTGGCTGGACGGCCTCGTATCCGGCCCCGCCTCCGTGACCGGAGACAGGGGGTACCGGTTCCGCTCGGTCATGACCGCTATAGCCGATTATGAGAAGGGGCTCACCCGCCGTGTCCTCGAGGGTTTTCTCGAATTCGCTCCGGACCGTTTCAGATGCTTCGGTATCGCCGACCCCGCCCGCTCCGGAGAGCGTGTCCCCACCTTCGCATTCGAGATCGCCGGCCTCACGCCAACTGAAACGAAGAAGAGGCTCTGGGCCGAGGCGGGCATCCAGATCGCCGACGGGAACCACTATTCGGCCGCGATCTTCCGCCATCTCGGCCGCCCGGAAGGCCTCTGCCGGGCGAGCTTCGGCCATTATGACAATGCGGCGACCGTCGAGCGACTCCTGGAAGCCATCCGCCGACTCCTGGATTGATCAGGACGAAGGCCGCGGTATGTTCTTCGGCGGCAGGCCACTGCCCATTCGGGCGGCTTTTACCCGTCCCGTAGGCCTAACCCCACATCGAATCAGCCGATTTTCCTCGCCACAGTTTGCACCCTATCGAACCCAGCGCGAAAACCAGGGCATCTAATTTTAGCGAGGTCGCTTCAGCGGGGCGGATCGAGGAATGCGGAATCTACTCCCCGAGCGAAAAAAAGACCTACGAAGCGAGCCTGCCTCAGGGCTATGACTATCAGGTCATCGAAGCCCAGACGCTCTGCTCTTACTCTGTGTCCGTACCCTTGCGTTTCCCATTGCCTCTGACGAGCGGCAACGGCTGTTGACGTTTTCTCGACCTGATTCGCCCTTCCGGGCCGCGGTTATCGCCTCTTTCCAGGGAGACGCGGTCATATTCTTGATGTTGGCCCGTTTACGGTCCTTTACCGGGTACTCTTCCATCATTTCGACAGGTTCCTGACGGAGTATGAGAGTCGTTTCGAGCGGGAGTACAGGCTTTGCAGTCCTCAGGCGCGAAGCGAATGAGGGCGGTTTTTTCCGGCCGATCGTCAAGGAGGTGGTCGAGAAGTATCTTGACTGCGGCAATCCCCGCTGCGGGTTCGCCCTCATGAACCGAAGCCGTTTCATGAGGACTGCGAAGCGCTGCCCGCATCAGGTGTCCTGACTGCGCCGAGGAGCGGCTCGTCATGTTCTCTTGCCGCACCAGGGGATTCTGCCCATCGTGTCATGCCAAGCGGATCGAGGAATGGGGGGAATGGATGCGGGAGACGCTTCTCT
>JALHVH010000470.1 GCA_022867105.1 Candidatus Aminicenantota bacterium | reverse complement strand
GCCCTTGGAGGGCGATGACGGCCCGGCCCTTCTTGAGGTAGTCTTCGCACTTCTTGATGGCCTCGGCCCGGCCGCCGGCGAGGTCCACGGGGATACTCCCGACCCTTGCGATGTTGGACGAGATGAAGTCGACGACCAGGGCGTAGAACGGATTGAGGAGGAGGTGGAGGGCGAGGCCGAAGTCCTTCAGGTGGCGGTGGAGATGCTTGCGGACGAGGAAGCTGAAATCGCTCTTGTTGAAGATCATCTTGTTGGCCGTGAAGAAAATGGGCCGGGGGACGATCTTGAACAGCAGCCCGACATCCTTGTGGCTTCCGATGTGGTTCCCGACGATGATATTGGGGCCCTGGAGGACGAAGTTCTCCCTTCCCCGGACCTCGATCTTCTTGGGAAAAAGGGCAAGGTTGGTCAGGCGCAGGACGCCCTTTTCCACCCGTTTCAACTCGCTTTCAAAACTGGCCATGGTTCGGGAAGTTCATTGTATGGGCCCGTGCGGACCTTGTCAATCGCCGCGAAGAGTGATATTTTATGGCTTCTCAATGAACGGCCGGGAGAACGCCATGATCACGCTCATCCGAAACGGGCAGGTCTTCGCACCGGAGCCTCTGGGCGTCCGGGACGTTGTGTCCGCCGGAGGCCGGATCGTCGCCGTCCGGGGGTTCGGGTCGGTCCGGGTGGAAGGGGCGGACGTGACGACGATCGATGCCTCCGGAAAATATGTCGTTCCGGGTCTCATCGACACGCACGTCCACATCCTGGGAGGAGGGGGCGAAGGCGGGCCGGCCACGAGGGCTCCCGAAATCCGGATCGAGGACATCGTCTCGAGCGGCGTCACGACGCTCGTCGGCTGCCTCGGCACCGACGGCACCACCCGGCACCTGGAGTCCCTCCTGGCCAAGGCCCGCGGGCTCGAGGCCGAGGGAATCTCGACCTTCATCTACTCCGGCTCCTACGAGGTCCCGGTTCGGACATTCACGGGGAGCGTCCGGACGGACCTCATCCTCATCGACAAGGTCATCGGCGCCGGCGAGATCGCCATCTCCGACCACCGCTCCTCTCAACCGACGTTCGAGGAGTTCGCCCGACTGGCGGCCGAATGCCGGGTCGGGGGCATGCTCGGCGGCAAGGCCGGCGTCCTCCACTGTCACCTCGGGGATGGGCCGCGACGCCTGGAGTATTTCTTCCGGCTGCTCAGGGAGACTGAGATCCCGCCGACCCAGGTCATGCCCACCCATGTCAACCGCAACCACGAGCTCTTCGAGGAAGGCATCCGGTGGATCAAGGCTGGAGGGTTCATCGACCTCACGACCGGTCCCGACCCAGACCCCATCAAGGAGTCCGATGTCTCCATCGAGGACTGCGTCCGCCTCTTTCAAGAGAACGGAGTGCCGGCGGACCGCTGGACGGTGAGCTCGGACTCGAACGGCAGCTTCCCGGTCTTCGACAAGAGCGGCCGTCTCGTCGCCCTGACCATCGCCTCGCAGAGGGACCTCTTCAGGAAGTTCCGCGACGTCGTCCGGAAAGGCCTCCTGAAACTCGAGGACGCTCTCCGGCCGTTCGCGGCGAACGCCGCCGATTTCTACAAGCTCGGCCGCAAGGGCAGGGTCGCCGAAGGCCGGGACGCGGACATCCTCATCCTGAACGAAAACCTGGAGCTCGACACGGTCATCGCCGGAGGGCGCCGGATG
>JALHVH010000071.1 GCA_022867105.1 Candidatus Aminicenantota bacterium | reverse complement strand
GCAGCCAGCCACCGCCGATGAAAGCGGCAAGGGTCTCGATGATGTGCCGCTTTCTGAGCTTAGCGAGGAATGACTTAAGAGAAGATTCCTTCACGTCCTTGAAAGGAGCTGTTTCCCCTTTTCGAGAGCTCATTGTCTCCCCAACCTGTTAGATTATTATTGGTTGGATTAAGGGTAACAAGAAACAGCATAAGAGTCAAACCTTGGGACTCCAGCTTTGGGAGCAGCGACCTTTTAATAACTTCTCGATATTTTCTCTTGTCAATATGCTCAACTCTGTGGTTTTTTCGATAAAAGGACGGACATCTTCAACCGCTTTTGTCCAGTCAATGTTCTTAAGACGTTCCGCGGTCAGGAGCGCCCAGTTTGATTTGGAGATCTCCGGGCCATCCCATTTTGTCTGACGCAAAGCCTCGTCGAGGAATTTGATATTCGGATCGGGCCAAGAAGAATCGGACAAATACCAAAATAGGTCGTAAAGGTCCCTGCCCTTCAGATAAGGCCTGGCCAGAATCGCATGAAGTTTGCCGCTGAAAAAGGTGGCCTTATCATAATGAAGCACATTGAGCATCACATACCGGCGGATAACTGAAGTCTCAGTCAAGCCGCCAGAGGGGGGATTGCAGTCAATTTCAATTTTTATCGATACCGATTGTGATCGCTGCGGGGAAAGGCCGAGTTCGTAGAGCAATCCCGGAAAGCGAATAAAGGCTGATTTGACTGCCGCCTTGTCATTAACCTTCGTTTCAATATTGTAGGCTTCTGCTTCGAACGACCGACTGACAGCGATAACGATCTTCTCAAAATCAGGTAATGCCGCCGGGCGGTCAAGGGCAAAATCGAGATCCTCAGAATAACGAGGAAGCATATACAGAAAACGCAACGCTGTTCCACCATGAAAAACCCACGTTCGGAAAACGCCTCTTCCCTGAAGAAACTGGAGAATTCTTGCCTGACAGTATTCACGGACAAGACTCTTCGCAAGTAGAGGCTGAGGCGCTTTGGCAATGAGTTGCCTGATTTCCTCTTTCATAATCCCTTTAACTCCTTGAGGATCAGCGAAATCCGACGAGCCGCTCGCCTGAGCTTTCGACTTCCGCTTTTCTCAGCGAGGTCCGCCAAAAAAACCGCATCTAAGGTCTCGGTGTTTTGAAGCCTGATTTCACGCAGGTAATCAAGGCTGTCCGAACGAGGGGTTAAATACAGCAGGTCTAAGAGTGCCTTTTCCGGACGAGCGACAAAGGCGGGATTTCCGCCACCCAGGTCAATGGCCTCATAACCTAAAAAGAGGGCCTTCTTGATATGCTTAAAGATGAAGCTCCCGATAGGGGTATTATAAATTTCAGGCCTTCCGGTGGTCACGCTGGTAATAGAAGGAACATATTCCGGGATAAAGCCATGATATTCCAAGGCCGATTGCAGGCTCACATAGGAGGCGTGTTTTATACGGTTGGCTATGAGAAATGGGTGGGGCGGCGTTTTCTGGTATCGCTCCGAAAGCACATATAATCCCCGCCGAATCTGGACGAGGTTACCCGATCTGACCCAGCGGGAGAGCTGCCTTCCCAGGTCAGCCGGATCTATCGTTCCTGCCATCAGAATGCTTGAATGAAAGACCGGCGCCTGACCGACAATCTCTAAGAGCTCATTCCATTTCATGGCAATAATATGCCATAAATGGCTTATTAATGCAACAAATTTATCTTTTTATACCCAATTCTAGGGATCCCCTCACACCTCAAAATGCTCCCATTCGTATTTCACGCGTTCTATGAGCTT
>JALHVH010000070.1 GCA_022867105.1 Candidatus Aminicenantota bacterium | reverse complement strand
GATCCTGTAATTGACGGCGGCCGTCTCCAGGTCGAAGACCAGCCGGGCGACCTGGGTTTTGAACTTCCCCGCCCTGACCCTCAGGATCCCCCCCCAATAGATCTCCGTTTGAGGGGTTGCCGAGATCGTGTCGATGGGGGAGAGGTCGAAGACCAGCCGCTCCGGTTTTGTCAGTTTGAAAACGTCGTTGCCGAACTCGCCGCGGACGCGGATGCTCACTTCGACCGCGGCACCCGCTTTCACGAAGGTGATCTCTTGGAGATCGGAGACCTCCGCCTGGCCGGGAAAAGCGTAAGATCCGGACCCGGCCAGGAGAACGGCCAAGATGATGGGGACAAAGGGCCTCGCTTTTCTCATGTGATCCTCCGAATGGACTTTTCGCCGCACGAATTATATTTTAACGGGACGCGTTATGCAACTCCAGGGGGGGCTGGGACCGTTTAACGATGACACAGAGACCCCGTGCTCAGTTTGATGCCGACGGTGGTGCAGAATCCGGGCGTTCCATAGCCGTAGATCATCTCGTAACGCTGGTTGAGGATGTTGTCGAGCCGGAGGAAGAGTTCGACCCGCGGGGCCATGGCATAAGAGATGTTCATGCCGAGGAGCGTGTACGGACGAAGGGTCATCGGCGACGACGGCCAGGCGTTGAAATCGAGGTCGCTTCGGCTGCCGACGTGGTTGAGCTTGAGGCCGAGGTCGAATTTCGGCAGCGGTTTCCAATCCAGGCCCGCGGAGAACTTGTCCCTGGGACGGCGCAGGAGGTCGAGGCCGGTGCCCTTGTCCTTGGCCGTGAGCCGGGTGTAAGAGGCGGTGATCGAAAGCGCCGCACAGGGGGCGGCTTCGCCCGTCAGTTCGACCCCGTTCGTTTCGGCCCGGCCGACGTTGACGTAGCCGTGGACGTTGTCAAAGTTGATTAGGTTCCGGAAGCGGTTCCGGAAATATGTCGCTCCCAGCCTGAGTCTTCCTCCGGCCAGGTCCTGTTCGAAACCGGCGTCCCAGCCGGTGGATTCTTCGGGCTTCAAGCCTTCGTTCCCGATGGGGCCCCAGGCCGTCGGCGGGGCGTAAAGCTGATAAAGGGAAGGGGACTTGAAGCCCGTCCCGAGCGTCGCCTTGAGCTTCGTCCCCGTTCGGGCGATGAACCAGGCCGGGGCGACCCGGTAGGTCACCGCCGACCCCGAGCGGCTGTGGCTGTCGATCCGGACCCCGGCCGTGGCGAAGAACCGCCCGCCGAACCTGACCTGGTCCTGGACGTAGATGCCGAGGTCGCCCGCCTTCCTGCCGGGGAAATCGCTCACGAAGGGACCCCAGAGACTTTCGGACCTGTATTCAGAGCTTCCCCGTTCCGCCTCGTATTCGGTGCCGAAAGTCAGGGTGTTGGAAGGATGGAGGAAGACGTTGTTTTGCCAGTCGACTTTCAGGAGGCCGCTCCGGAAAGAGCCCTTTTCCGAGTCGAACGGATGGGCTTCATCGACGGGATTGTCGTTGAGCCTCCTGGACCGGATGACGGCCGTACCCAGCCTGGACTCCCAGCGGCCGTTTCCGTAGAGTCCGCGGAGCTGGGCCCTGGCGAAAAGCGAACCGGTGCGCTGGGAATTGTTGGGATCATCGCCGTAGGCCCCGCCGAAATTGTCGATCTCTGATTTCGTCAGGAGGCCGCGGACGGCCAGGTCGAGGTCGAGGTCATGCGCGAGCTTCAGGCCGGCCCGCCCGGTCAGCGTGAGATTCCGGTATCCGTCCTTTTCCGTATTCCCGGCGAAGTCCTTGTCCGCCGCCGAGATCCCCCCGCTTTGGAGATAGGACGCTCCCAGGGAATAGGCGACCCTTCGAGAGGAGCCCGAGATCCCCAGCCGGCTTTCCGCCGTCGACAGGGATCCCCCCGATCCGTAAAGGCTCAACCTCGGCCGGCCCTCTCCCGTCCTGGTGATGATATTGACGACCCCGCCGAGCGCGTCGGAGCCGAACAGCGTGCTCTGCGGGCCGCGCAGGACCTCGATCCGTTCGACCTGGTCAAGGGCGATATGGGCCAGGTCGCAGGAGCGGGACGGGTTCATTGGGTCATTGATCTCGACGCCGTCGAGGAGGACCAGCGTGTGTTCGGAGTTGCCCCCCCGGATCATGAGGGACGCGGCGGCGCCGATGCCCCCGCTCCGGACCACGGCCGTCCCCACGACATCTTCCAGGACGTCGAGCACGGTGGAGCGCTTCCTCCGGTCCAGGTCGGCCCGGGTGATCACGGTGATCGAGGAGGCGACCTCCTTGCTCGGCGTCTCGATGCGCGTGGCCGTGACGACGACGTCATGCCGGGGCATCTGGAGAAGGTCCTTGTCGGCCGTTTCTTCGGAGAAGGCGGAAGGGGAGAGCGTTGCGGTCAACGATAGGGCCGCCGCGAGGGCGCATAGGGTCCGTTTAGCCATGTCCGGCTCCTTTCCATCAGGCCCCCGCTCGAGACCGGGCCCGCGAGCCCGGGCAAAAGCAAAAAAAATGACCCTGTCTTCCTCCCGAAGACGGGCTCTTCAGGGTTTAAAAAAGGTCTCCTGACTTCCGGATCATTCTCATCCCGGGCCTTCCAGACCGCTCTTCCGGCCTGTGGCGTCCTCCGGGACTCGTCCCCGGTTACAGTAGCGGGGGCTGTGTCCGTGTCCCACGGACTTCCCTTACTTTAAACCCATAAAAGTTATTTATAACATAAAAGGGCCAGACAAGCTAGAAAAAAAACAGGCTGCCCCGCCCTCTTTCAGGGCAGGGCAGCCTCTTGAAGGGAAGGGATTGAAAGATAAACGGAATGTATCTTGGAACTCCTGCCAAAAGGAGGGCTGAAAAGCAGGAGCTTGTTCTTGGCTATCCGGGCACGTTTTCTCATGTCCGTCATCCAATGATATATACGACGGGAGCCCGGAAAGAGGTGCATGGACGGGGTCCGCAAAAGCGCATTTTGTCGGGTTTTCGGATGGGGGGAAGCAGCTTTCGATGGCCGCTTTTGATGTCAAAAACTATTATACCACGTTTTTTCGGCGGACGCAAGATATTTTTATTTATTTCCATAAAATCGCGGTTTCCAGGGGGACTCGCCGTTCTTTCGGGCTGAAATGGGCGGCTTTTACGCTTC
>JALHVH010000469.1 GCA_022867105.1 Candidatus Aminicenantota bacterium | reverse complement strand
GAAGAGTGACCGCGCGCATCAAGCCCTCTTCCCCCTCTGCCCCTCGATAATCGCGGCCAGCTTTTTTTCGACGTTCTTACGGATCCGGACGTCCGGGATCCTCCCCACCCACTCCTCCGCCCTCCTGAAGCTGAACGTCCGGGGAAAATGAAGCTCGGGGAAGTGACCGTATTGTCTTTTTTTCCTGGCGGAAAGATAGAGAGAATCCACCAAGGCCTTCTCGGGCTCCGCAATGAGGAAACGACCTTCATCCTTGTACCAGCGGAAGCCGGCGAAGAACGAAGGCGCGATCCGATGGACGGAATAGGTCCCCAACCGCGTCCGGATCGTCTTCGTGTGCGACGGAGACGCGAGGGTCATGACCTGGGGGATCTGTTCGATGATGTCGTAAAGATTAAGGGCGCTGATGAACGAGACATACGCTCTCGTCCGCGGAAAGAGAAACGGAATGACCGAGGCGGCGCTCAACCGCTCCGATCCGGCAAGCCCCCAGATCCCCCGGTAGATCTTCTCGACCACCCCTTGTTTTTCCAGGTGCTTCAGGGCTTGGCTCGTCGCGGAGGCAGACCGGTCGGAGAGCCGGGCCAGCTCGAAGGTCGTGAAAATCGGCCGGCGGATCCGCTGAATGTCGGCCAGGACGGATCGTCTAAGCATGTTTCTTTTCCACCTCTTCCAGAAATCTGGCGACCCTCAGCCGCGTCTCGTCCCATATCTCAGGAGAAGCACGGACCGCCCTGTCTTCGGGATTTAAACCAGTTTCATCCCCAGACGGCGAAGAAATTCGAGATGAAAAATCTCCCTCAATTGAAATGAATCGTATGTCATGATGTCTATCTCGTTATGTATTATAGTTTAGTTATAACTAATTTACAATACATAATAAGTGCGCCGCAAATCAGGGGCCGCGGACAGATCGTCTCCGTTCATAGCCCGGAACTCACGGCAGCCCTCACCTTCTCGACGAGCTCCGCCACGTTCCCTTCCGAATATCCGTCGACGGGGACCGGTGGATGGAATTCGACGCTGACCGTCCCCCGCTTCGCCCCGAACCGGCCCTTCGGCATCAGTTCGAACGTCCCCTTGATGGTCACCGGCACGATGGGCGTGCCGCTCGCGATCGCCAGGAAGAATCCGCCCCTGCGGAACCTCTGGAGCTTGCCGTCGAGGCTCCGCGTCCCCTCCGGGTAGACCAGGAACGAGTATCCCCTCTCCCGCATCAGGCGGGACGCCTTCTCGATGCTCTTTATCCCCCCGCCCCCGGCCCTTCTGTCCACCGGCACGCACCCCACGTAGCGCATGGCCCAGCCGAGGATGGGGATGCCGAAGACATTCTTCTTCACGATCACCCGGACGGACTGCGGGATGACCATGACCATCAGCGGCCCGTCTAGGAAGCTCAGGTGGTTGGGCATGAAGACATAAGAGGCCTTGTGGTCGAATCGATCGAGGCCGCCGACCTCGACGTCGATGCCGAGGATCGCCCGGCTCACCCTCATGGCCCACCTGCCGATAGCCATAAGAGGCTGCCGGAGCCCCAGGACCCAGCAGACGAAGAGGACGGGCCCGACGAGGATAATGATGAGGAAGTAAATGAGAAGCAGGAACGACGCGCGCATTGTCACGGGGGGGATTATAGCATAATAACGGGGGGGGGTCCCCCGGGCCGGCCCCAGGCGTGAAAAGGGGCGCTCTCGCACTTTGGACCGAATATATGGACCGCCTCGGCTACGATGTACTTAGGAGACACCTACAAGAAACGGAAAAAACCTTAGCCGAAGGGCTGAGGGTTTTAATCCGGCCACTTACTTGTGTGCTATTAAGAAATTAGTCATACCAAAAGGATATCTGACGCCAAGCCGTTTTACAATTGGCAGGAGAAAAAGAGGGGTTTTATTCGGGACAATCATGCCGTAAGAAAAGGATGTAATAAGCGTCAGGCCATTATATTTTAGTATTCTTCTCAGATAGGAAAGCGTGAATCTCAAGGCTCCCCGTTCCTCTTTTTTCAACGTTGAAAAAAGAAACATGAGTGGATTCAGGATATTCGGCTCAAGAATAACAATATACTTCCGTGAGACCCTCCGCATCTCAAAGACTACGCGATCAATATTTTTCACATGGTGAAGCAGGGCATGGCAGAAGACGACGTCAAATGAATCATCATCAAAGTGTAAGTCCGCAGCATCCATAAGCTGTTTGTTCCTTACCGGATTCAGGGCCAACATCGTTTCTGAATAATCGACACCACTGGCATCACAAATTGCGTCAAAATAAAAGGTAAAATATCCATTCCCGCATCCTACATCGAGCAGCCTGGTTGTCTTTGACAGTTTCACATAACGGCTGATAAGCTCAATCTTTGGAAGCACATATTCTTTTATAACAGGATGCTCGGGGTGGCGCCGTCCCAAGAGTTCAGACCTCTCCCAGTATACTTTCTGGTCTCTAGAGAACACCCCTTTTGTTATTTTCGCCATTTACAACCGGATACTGAATCTCCCCGCTTGACCACGCTTGATATATATCGCCGACCGCGCGGCGATGTCAAGAACCTGTCAGACTAAGTACAGAACTCCCCAGCCTTATCGTCGAACACTTTTAAAGCCTCCATTTATGCTTTGAAAGCCAAGGGAAGTCACGGAGTTTTGGTGGGTGGAGATGGATAAAGGGGGCCAAAGCCTCCGGAGTTATCAATTGAGTCCAGACCGGAGCAAGGCCGAAGCGGGCACCCCGAGAAGCAGAGAACATGAACTGTGTTTCGGAATCGTTTTCACTTAAACAAATCCATATATGATATAATATTTTTCAATGGAGAATTTATCGATCGTCATCCCCGTTTACAATGAGGAAATTGGCCTGCCGAAGACGATAGCCTTTTTTAAAGGCCTTCTTAAAAAGAATCCGGAAATCGAAGTCATATTCGTTGATGATGGGTCGACCGATAAAAGCGCAAAGATACTGATCTCATCACAAGAACCCGGTATCAAGATCATCCGTCATAATAAGAACAAAGGCTATGGCGCGTCTTTGAAGACGGGACTTAATCGGGCGAAGTACGAATATTTCTGCATAACTGACGCAGACGGGTCCTATCCCAATGAAGAGATCCCTTTGCTTTTCGATCGGCTCTTAAAGGAAGAAGCAGCTATGGTCGTGGGCGAGAGAACCGGCAAAGCCGTCGACCCCGGCTTGTTCAGGAAGTTCAGTAAATTCGTACTTAGAAAGCTGGCCGAATACCTCAGCAGAGAAACCATCAGGGATTTCAATTCCGGCTTGAGGATAGCCAAAAAAAGCCTGGTCCTTAAAGCCTCAGGATATCTTCCCGACGGTTTTTCATTCACGACGACGCTAACTCTATTCTTGTTATCCACCAGTCAACCGATCATCTACGTTCCCATCGATTATCGCAAAAGACAGGGGAGATCGAAAATTCGCCCAATCCGGGATACCATGAATTTTCTCCAGCTGATCATACGTACGATTATGTTCTTCAATCCCTTGAGGGTTTTCCTTCCGTTGAGCCTCTTTTTTTTGGCCCTCTCATTTTTAGTATTGCTGGTATCATATCTTTTGGGACGGGTCATGGATATTACGACCATCGTCCTGTTCGTTACGGGTATTCAACTCTTAGCCTTGGGCCTCCTCGCGGACCTCATTGACAAGCGCTTGGGTAAATGAAGATCCTCCTGATCAATCCGCCTCGGTGGAATGAACTGGTCGGAAAGAATCCCTCGATCATAGAGGAGCACAGGGGATTCAACCCGCCTCTCGGCCTGTTATATATCGCCTCAACGCTCAAAAAAAAATCCCCCAAAATTCATGTCGATATTTTGGATGCCCAACCTCGCCGATGGACTTATGAACAGCTCGAAGCCCATCTCAAAGAAGCGGAATATGACGTCGTGGGCATTTCGGCTATGACCTTCACCCTAATCGACAGCTATATGACCGCGAAGCTCGTAAAGAAGCTCCATCCGAACACAAAGGTTGTCATGGGCGGAACCCATGTTCATCTTTTTCCTGAGGAAACAATCGGGCTGGAAGGTATCGATTTCGCCTTCATGGGCGAAGCAGAATTCACTTTTTCCGATTTCATGAACAAGATTTCCTGCCCAGACGAATACCGAGAAGTCAAGGGCCTCATTTACCATAACGGTGACGGGAAGGTCGTCAAGAGCGTCCCTGCCCTCGTGGATGACCTGGACAAGGTCCCCTTCCCGGACAGGACTCTCCTGGATATCCGGCTCTATGACTCCTTGCTGGGTCGGAGGGCATTGAACACGACCATCATCTCCAGTCGGGGCTGCCCATTTCGCTGCGCTTTTTGCGACAGGCCGCTGTCTCCTGTCACGTCGCATTTCAGATGGAGAAGCGCCAAGAACGTCGCGGATGAGCTGAGCGAATGCGCGGAGCTCGGCATAAAGGACTTCCTTTTTTACGACGACACCTTCACCGTCAACAAGAAACGCGTTCTGGAGATCTGCAATGAGATCCGCTCCAGGGGGCTCCGGATTCGCTGGGACATCAGGACTCGCGTCGATACGGTCGATCGAGACATGCTCGCGATATTGAAGAAGGCCGGGTGCACGGCCATCCACTATGGCGTAGAAGCCGGGAATGACCGGGTCCTCAACGTCATCAAGAAAGGCTTCACGATAGCCAAGGTCAAGGAAACATTCGAGGCGACCAGGAAGGCGGGGATAGAGACCCTGGCCTATTTTATGATCGGCCTGCCCACGGAGAAAGAACGCGATATTCAGGATTCGTTCGCCCTGGCCAAGGAGTTGAAGCCCGATTATGCCCATTTCACCATATTTTCTCCCTATCCGGGGACCGAATTGTATTCCCGGGGGCTCGAAAGAGGTATTCTCCGCCGCGATGTCTGGCGAGACTTCGCCAGAGACCCAACTCCGGATTTTCGCATCCCGGTATGGGAAGAGCATTTTAGCCGGGACCAGTTATTCGGGATGATCGTGAAATTCTACAAAAGTTTCTATATGAGACCTCGATATATACTCTCTAGAGTAAAAAAACTCCAATCGTGGGACGAATTCATGAAAAAGGCTCGCGCGGGTCTTTCCGTCATCCACATGAAGAAAGAAGACGTCAATCACCTAAAATGAAGGGAGTCCTTGATAAGGAATACGCCCTGCAAAGGGAAAAGTGGCGTGCCCTCAAGTACAGGTTGAGGAGAAGAGCCGATGAGGCGGTTCAAGCTATAAGGGTTTTTTATCCTGACCCCGAGAGGATTCTCGACCTGGGGACCGCAGAAGGCAGGATGCTTTCAAGAATCAAAGACAAGTATCCCTCAACATTGTGCGTAGGGCTCGAATATTCGCCGGATCTCCTGGACCTGGGCGTTGCTTTTTTCAAGAACATATCCTTCATTCGCGCAGACGCGCAGAATATGTCGTTTTTCAAAGATGCCTCATTCGATGTTATCGTTGCCGCGGCGATAATAGAACACCTTGAGAACCCGCGGGAGATGCTGCGGGAAAGCTCCCGCATCTTAAAATCAGGGGGGATTCTCATCATTACGACGCCTCATCCCACATGGGACAAGATCGCCAGCGCCCTGGGGATGATCAAGGGCACCCACCAATCCACGATGAGCCTACGTTCCCTCATTGATCTATGCGGGAAGGAAAATTTCAGGGTCCTCAAAAACGGGGGGTTCATGATATCTCCTATAGGTTTCCCGGGAGAGCTCTTAATCGAAAAACTCCTTTCTATCATAAAGCTTGATAGGCTTTTGCCGAATCAATTGATCGTTGTCCGGAACCCATGAAGAGCCCAATGGTTGCATTCTCAAGACTGCGGAGAATGGATCCCTATGTCCTTTCGGCAATTGGGTTAGCTATTTTGGCCTTAGTTTTCAAGCTTTTTCTATTGTACAAAAGACGGCCTTATATCGATGCGGACGAAGGTTATTACATGGTCCTGGCCCGGAATATGCTCACGGGTAAAGGATATACGCTGAACGGTCTCCCCAATATCATATTCCCTCCCTTCCTCCCAGGTTGCATCGCGTTTGTCTATATCCTGTGCCGCGATCTCCAATTATCCCTGAGCCTTATATCGGCGATCAGCGGCTCGGCGCTGGGCATCGTTGCATTTATGATCGCCAGAAAAAAAGTACCTCCCGCTTTAGCTTTACTGGGTTCACTCCTCGTATTATTCGCCTATCAAATGAACGATTTTCTGCCGGTGCTTTCCCGTTATATCGATATACTTTATCGGGGTTCGGACACGCTGAACTGTTGTCTGATCTTTACGGCGCTCTCTTTATCTATGCGCTTTCTTGAAACGGGGAAGCTGATAAAGGCCGTGTTGGCGGGGCTTTTTTTATCGCTCGGCTATTTAACGAGGCCGGAGGGCATCATACTATTTATCTTGATCGTTTTGATCATATTCATAGCAAAAACGGCCGTTCCCACGAAAGTTCGTGTCAAGGGTGCCCTCTCCATGATTATCGCTTTTTCCTTATTCGCAACTCCATATGTCATCTACCTCAAGAACGTGACCGGGGCGTGGACCTTATCAGGAAAGGCGAACGCCGCCCAGAACTATCGGAACACGTTGCTTCAGGTCATTGACAAGAACGACTGGGCCCCCTTCAGAAGCGAGCACTATTCACTGAACCCCGAGAAAATGGAGATGAACGATACTTATTTCGGTTATTATAAGAAGGCACCCGGGGGAAATGCTAAGAGCCACATAGGACTTATAAAAGATGTCTTAGCGAACCTGAGGCATTACGGTGTCGTGCCTAGAACACTTTTCCCGCCGTATCTCCTCGTTCTTGCCTTTTTTGGTATTATTTATTCGCTTTCAAACATATTCAAGCACCGCAACTCCGTTGATCTCCTCCTCATTTCTCTCGTTCCGTTTAGTCTGGCGGTAGAATCAGTGTCCTACCCCATTCCCAGACACCATCTTTTTTTAGTGCCACTTGCGTGCATATATACCGTAATCGGCATGAGCTCACTTCTTTCAAGACTTCCTCATGCAAATTCGAGAGCCAAGAGACTCTATGGACGAGCGATTCTCGCGATCTGCATCATTTCGTTAGGCTATGAATATTTCCGAAATCTTGATAGAAGCTACTTCAATCTCCCCATCTTGAACAAGGCTATGTCCGTAGACGTCGAGGTCGGCCGTTTTCTCAAAGCGAAGAGTCCCGAGACGATCATGTCCGAACAGCCCGGTTTTGCGGTTAGGGCTTTTTCGGACTGGCAGGTTTTGCCAAACGCTGGACTGCCACAAGTCCTAGAGTTTGGCGTCCATAAAAAAGTAGATCTTGTTGTTATTCGGGATCAAACCAGACCCTATTACCAGATCATCGATCTAAAAAGATCAAAATTCTCAATAGGACCAAACATTAATTATAGTTATAGACTCCTTGAAAAGGGTCAATGTTATGAATGGCTGGAGGTACGGTCGGAAGACTAGCCCCGAATATTTGCAATTATTGGCCCTTTGCCCGTACCACTTATAAGATCAGCGCCGGACTTTATACAGCCGCCACCGGCCCGAAAGGGTCATGGGGGACAGCTCACGGAAAGAGGAAAGGGTTTTGTGGTCCGCCTCCGGACCGTTGACGAGGACATAATCAAAAAAAGCGAAGTCCGACTTCTTGACCTTCGCCGCAAACCACTCCAGCCCGGGCGTCCAGGAGATTTGCCTCTTAGTCTTGTACGCGACCAGGCCCGAATAATGTTCGGCGAAAGAGAAGTTCAATTCGCAGCCCTTGAAGACCTGGGCATAGGCGAAAAGCTGGAGGAAAGGGCGCCCCTTGATGATCTCACTGCTCTTGACAAGGTCCAGTCCCAGGACCCTAGACGACGGGGGAATATGTTCCAGAGATTCCCGGAATCCGGACAGGTCCTCATTTGCGTACCTGTGCCAGGCAATGGCCGTTATCAAGAAGAAAGCGGCTGCGATCGTTAAGGCAACTGCCTTCGCCGAAAGTCGTCGGACGGAAGGAACCGGCAAAGACAACAGGAGGAAGATCAGGGCGATGGGGAACCATCGGGAGCCGAAAAAGATCGTGTTCATGAACTTGTCGGGGGCGATGATGACGATCGACAGGAAGAAGCCGCCCACGGCCAGCATGTCCCTGTCGATGAGGCCCCCGAGCCGCCTCCTGTTCTGCCAGACGGAGAGTCCGCACCAACCGTAAAGGAAGACGAAGACGATGATCTCCACGGGGCCCCGGATCCCCCCGAAGGCCGCGTCCACGAACGAGGACAAGCGGTCGAAGAGCGGCGACCAGTGCGGCGCGACGTCGAAGCCCGAGGCGGCCCGTGCCAAGGACAGCCGGGGATACCACAGAAGCGCGACCAGACCGCACGGGATGAGGGTCGCCAGTCTTAAAAGGAATTCCTTCACCTTGATTCTCTTGAGCAAGCCGATGAGGACGAGCCAGGCGCCTCCCGCCGCCAGCCAAAGCGCGTGGCTTCCATAGAGCAGAAAGGATGTCCCGACGAGCCCGGCATAGAGCTTCCAGGAGCGATGCCCCGGCGCTTTCGTCGTCAGGGCGAACCAAAGGATGAAAACGGGAAACCCCGTCATAAAATTGAGAAACCCCCAATAAAAGGATTGGTTGAAGACAAGCAGAGAAGCGAGGATCGCCGCCTCGGTCGACCGGCCTTTTCCGGCCGCAAGGAGAAAGATGGCCGCGATCCAGAGGAAAACAATAAGAACGAGAACGGCCGGCCCGACATAGGCGACGGGCAGAACGGACCAGAGGATAAGGATCAATGAATAGACGAGATTGTTCGGGGCAAGTCCTTGTATGACGTAGGGGCCGCCGGGAGATTTAAGCGTATCAAGGAAGAGCCTGACCTGGGCGATGTGCTGGGGGAGATCGGTTGAAGGCGGGAACTCGCTCAGGACGATGGGCAGGATGGCCAGGACAAAGAGCCCGGCCGCGACGATAATCCTTGTCTTTCGGCCAAGTCTTGCTGTTGACGACACTTCGTTCCCGGCTGTAGCTTCTATCCTGCCCGCGACCATGCCCTTCACCGGTCCTTCCCCGGCCATCGGAGTTTTCTCAAGTATAATGAAATCGCCATGGATAAATCAAAAATTTGAGAAAAAGCCCGTTTTTTGATAGAAATTGTATTCATGATCCCGGGTCGAAACACGGCCGCCCTTATTTCGAAGAAAGATCTTTTCTTCTTTGCCCTCTTCATTGCCCTTTTCCTTCTCGTCTTCAGAGAATTCTTTTTCACAAACAGGGTCTTTTATGAAAGGGATTCGACCGTCGTCGAGGTTCCGGTCAAGAAACTCGCCGTTCAATTGTTAAAAGAGGGGAACTTCGCCCTATGGACGGACGCCCACGGCAACGGCCAGCCGTTCATGGCCAATCCGAAGAACGCGGTCTTCTACCCGACGACCTGGCTCTATCTCTTCCTCCCCCTGTTCACCGCCTTCAAGCTTCATTATCTCATCCACGCCCTTCTCGGATGGCTCGGCCTGTTTGTCCTTTGCAAGTCCTATTCCCTTTCGAGGAAGGCTTCCTTCCTGGGCGCGTCGCTTTTCGCCTTTAGCGGCATGTATCTCTCGTCTTTTGAGTTCTACAACCACATCGCGGCCCTGGCCTGGATGCCCTGGGTCCTTTGGCTCCTCCACCGCGACGCCCGGCGCGGCCGAGCGCGAATCGTCCCGCTCGCATTCCTCTGGGCCCTGATGATCCTGGCGGGCGCCCCGGAGTTTATCCTGATGACGCTTTTTCTTGCCGCCGGCCAGGCCTTCTTCACGGCAGGAAAATGGAAAAAGAAGATCTCACTAGCGGTCCTCTCCCTGCTCCTGGCAACGATCCTATCGGCGGTCCAGGTCCTCCCGTCGATGGAACTTCTCGGTCAAACCGAAAGGGCCGCTCCATCCGTCCAGTGGCCTCTCGAGCTCATCCAGCTCTTCAACCTGCCCTTTCCTCATTTCCTGGGGAACGACAGGGAGCCGGGGCACAACGATTTTTGGGGGTGGCACCTCTTCGACAAGAAATTCCCCCTTTACTACAGCCTTTACATGGGCGTTGGAGCGCTCCTTCTCTTTCTCTTCGGACTGAGGAAGCCTTGGGACAGACGGCAAAAGGTGCTCCTTCTCACGTTCTTTGTTTTCTTCCTCCTCTCATGCGGACGCTATTCACCCTTCTTTTTCCTCTACAGGTTCGTCCCCCTGCTTTCTTCGATCAGGTACCCCGTCAAGTTTTTCCTGGGTTCCGTATTCTGTTTGTCCATCCTTGCGGCCCTTGGGTTCGACGAAGTCGTAAATACGCGGAAGCCGGGCCGGAGGGCCGTCTTTGCCCTGGCCGTCTGCGCCGGCCTGGGTCTTTTGAAGTTCCTGCTTTTCAAGAGACCGACGATCGGTATCCTGAACAAGCTGTTTGTCATCGACCGGGACGCTTCGTTCCGTGAGTTCGGCCGGTCCATCGGAACGGGCCTCGTCCTCCTGGCCGTTTACGCCCTGGTATTTTTCCTGCTTCACCGGTCGAAGGGACAAGGCCGGATCCTGGGCTGGGCGTTTATCGCCCTGGCCGTCTTGGATCCCGCTTATCACAACCGATATGTCAACCCGACGGTGCCGGCCTCGTTCTATGATAGGCCGCCCCTCCCGGGCATCCTCACCGCTCCGCTCGCCATTTATCGGGACGAGCTCTATTCCCCGTTCCTTAAGGAGACGATGGGAGACAACCTCAAACTCCTCGGCTTTTTCCGCAAGAGCCTTTACCCCTTCACGGGCCTGGGCGACGGCATCCGGTATGTTTTCAACTGGGACTTCTACGGGACCTACTCGCGCCGATATCTCGACCTGAGGGAGGCCATCAAAGGACTGCCTCCGAAAGGCCAGTTCAAGATCTTGAAATACGTCGGCTGCGCCGCGCGTATCGGCTACGAGCCGCTTTTCTCCAGGGGAAACGCCCAACGGCTTCAAATCGAAGGCATCGACGTCTGGCTCGAGCGGATCGCCGAAAAGAACGTCTCTCCGTTCGCCGCCTTCCGGGCCGTCAAGGCGGTGGAAGTCAAAGACAAGCTCGGGATCTTCGCCGGCGATGAGTTCGACCCGCTTAAGGAAGTCATTACGGAAAAGGACCTGAATCTTCCCGGATCATCCGGGGACATGGAAATCAAACCCGCCGCGATCGTCGTCCGGAAGGAGGTCCAGGGCCGGGGGTGGTACTCCGCGAGCCTGCCCCGCGAGGGGCTCATCGTTTTCCCCGGAAACTATGCCCCTGGATGGCACGCCCGGGTCGACGGCCGGAAGGCCGATGTCTTCGAGGCTAATATCTTCTCCAAGGGAGTCGTGGTTCCGTCCGGTCGCCACAAGATCGTCCTGCGCTATCTTCCTGTGAGCTTTTTATGGGGAGCGGCCGTCAGCCTGATCTCTTTGGGTCTCACCCTCAGCGGCTTGATCGCCTTTTCGATCCGGTCTAAAAGAAAGGCCCGCCGCGCATCCCTCTGAACTCTTCCGGACAATCGAATTGCGCCGCGAGTCGTGCGGGCTTCTCCCCACGAATGACGACGTCCTGCTGTTTCAGTCCTGGGAGGAACCTGCCGGCCTGGAGGAGATAAGGGATTCGCTGAGGATCGAACCCCATGAGGCGGGCGGCCGTTGCGTCGGCGGCCAGGGAGAAGGGGCCGAGGACCAGAGTTCCGACGGACTTCGCTTTTCCCATGATCGGCCCGTCCCCTTCCATCCCGACGACGCCGTCGATGATGTTGTAATGGACTTTGATGGTCCGGGCCAGGTCCAGGATGGAATTGTCGATCCCCCGGAAGTGGAGGAGGTTCTTGGGCCAGCCGTAATAGATCCCCGGGAGAATCCCGAAGAGGTTCTTCAAACAGAGCGTAACGGCCATCCAATGATGGGTTTTCATTTTCGGCATGCTGATCAGGATATCTGCCCCGGCGACGGGTTTGGCGACATAAAAGACCGGGAGCCCCGTCCTTCGGCCCGCGTTCGGGACGGAGACGGCGTCACCGTGGTTCAAATCGACGCACTTGACCTTCTTGTCAAGAATGCCCCTGAGCGAAGGATTGAGGACCGAGAACCACGGGTCGCGCCTATGGCCGGAAGCCTCGCCGACAATGACCTCCGCCGCACCGAGGCGCAAGCAGGCATGGGCCGCATTTGCAATGACGGCAATATGGGTGTTGATGGGACGTTCGGGATGGGCCTCGACGAAGTTCGGCTTGAGAAGGACCTTTTTGCCTTGGAGCTTCAGACCGTCTTCCGACATGACGGCGGCGATCTCGCGCGAGAGATCCCGGCCGTAATCGGACATCGCCAGGAGCGCCACGGGGCAAGGCTCCGGAGGAACGTTCTGGGCGATCCCGGAGAGCGCAACCGCGTTGGCCAACAGGGTCGCGTCCTTCAGGAATTGGCGCCTTTTCATGCGGTGAAAACCTTTTTTCCGGAAAGAGCGATCAGGCCAAGGGAGAAATTCCCCGTATGGAGATCTTCATCGGTCGTTGGTCCCATGATGTTTTGAAGCCGTGTTCTCAGCCGGCCGGCATCCCTTCCATACGCTTGAAGGCAGATGACGGCCCAGGCGAGTCCGCAAAGGGATTCGATCTTGTCCTGCCTTTTCTCCACCAAGTCGAGGCTCGGGCGAAGCCGATCGATGTCGGCCTGCCCGCAGAGGGCGGCAAGGGCGAGCCCGGTCGTGTCCCAGAAAGGGATGAGTTCCTTATCGTCCAGATTCGGGTTGCCGTAATTCCAGCCCCCCGAGGGAATCCGGCGGTCCAGAAGGAGCTTCCGGCCTTCGACGGCCCGGGGATGCCCGGCCTGGCCGGAGAGATGGAGGGCGATAAGCGACCAGGCCGTCGGCTCCACCCAGCCGAATGTGCCCGGAACCCAGGGCCAGCCGGCCAGGGTGTTGTCCTGCTTGAGCCGGGGATCGTTGGAAATCGTTATGGATCTTATGGACAGCAGAAAATCCTGGGCCCGCTTCAGATTCTCCTTGAGCTCGTAATGGTGGAAGGCTATGGCCGCCTGGGCCGTCAGCCAGAGCCCCTGGCCGCGGTGCCCGGAATTTACGCTGACCGACCCGTCCATGTTTTGAAGAGTTTTTGCCCAGGAGAGAAGAGGTTCCGCGCGTTCGGCCGGGGCGCCGGACGCGAAGAGGGCGAGCGCGGCGAGGAATGTCGGCTCCGCGGAAGAGGAGTTGCCCTTATAATAAGGACAGCCGCCGTCAGGGAGGAAGAAGGAGGTCAAGCGGTTAATGAGATTGGCCAAGTCGGAGTTTGGATTCGGAGGG
>JALHVH010000069.1 GCA_022867105.1 Candidatus Aminicenantota bacterium | reverse complement strand
TGGGGGGCGGAGCTGGCCGCGGTCCTGAATGAAAGGAGGACTGCCCATGCCTCGTGAGACGGGAGCGGAATTCACGGTCCGGGAGCTGGCGGAAAGGCTGGGATGCGCGTTCGAGGGCGACGGCGGTGTGCGGATCCAGGGTGTCGCGAGCCTGGAACGGGCGGGAGCGGGCGACCTTGTTTTTCTCGCCAGCCCCAAGCTCAAGCCCAAACTGGACGCGAGCGGGGCGTCGGCGGCCATCGTCCCGGAGGGGGCGGAGGGGGAGAGCTGCGGCAGCGGGCGAATCCCGGTCATCAAGGCCGCGGACCCGCATCTGTGCTTCGCCCGGGCGGTGGGACTGTTTTACGAGCCGCTGAGCCCGGCGGCCGGCGTTCATCCGTTGGCCGTCGTCGCGGCGTCGGCCCGGATCGGGGAGGGGGCGTCGGTCGGCGCCCTAACCTCGATAGGGGAGGACGTCGAGATCGGAGCGGGAGCGGTGATCCATCCGCTGGTCTCGATCTATCCCGGGGCGAAGATCGGCGAGGGCTCGGTCATCCACTCACACGTCTCCATCAGGGAGGGCGTCGTCGTCGGGAATAGGGTCACGATCCACAACGGCTGCGTCATCGGCGCCGACGGTTTCGGCTACATCAAGGGGCCGGATGGACGGCACATCAAGATCCCCCAGGTCGGGGGGGTCATCATCGAGGACGACGTCGAGATCGGGGCGAACACGGCCATCGACCGGGCGGCCCTTGACGCGACGATCATCCGGAAGGGCGTTAAGATCGACGACCTGGTCATGGTGGGCCACAACGTCGAGGTCGGCGAGAACGCCATCCTCGTCGCTCAGGTCGGGATCTCCGGAAGCTCCAGGGTCGGCCGGGACGCCATCCTCAGCGGCCAGGTCGGGATCGCCGATCACGTCTCCATCGGCGACGGGGCCATCGCGGCCGCCAAGTCCGGCATCAGCAATGACGTGCCGGCGGGGGCGATCGTCTCCGGGAGTCCGCACCTCGACATCCGCGACTGGCGGAAGTTCTGGGCGGCCGCACCCCGGCTCTATGATCTGATCAAGGAATTCAAGCGCCTCAAGGCGCGCGTCGAAGAACTGGAAAAGAAGTCTTAGACGTGCTTGGCGACGATCGCCCCGATCTTTTTCTTCGGGACGACGCCGACGACGGTCTCCTTGACCTCCCCGCCTTTGAATAAGATCAAGGTGGGGATGCTCAAGATGCCATAAAGCTGGGACGTTTTCGGATTGTCGTCCACGTTGACCTTGACCATCTTGAGCTTCCCCGCGTGCTCCTTGGCGATCTCTTCGACTGCCGGAGCGATCATCCGGCAGGGCATGCACCATGGCGCCCAGAAATCGACGAGCACGGGAACCTCGGACTTAAGGACTTCTTGCTCGAACGTGGCATCTGAACCCTGAACGATCTCTTCGGACATGATGTTCTCCTGACCCCTATATATTCAGCTCGAGCTGGTTCTCGTGGGCGAGGTTGCGCTCGTCCTCGATCTCTTTGAGGAGTTCGGGCGAGACGTCGCCGGTCGGGTAGATGCCGTCGAAGCAGGCCGCGCAAAATTCCCCGAGCTTCGGGTTCTCGAGCTTGACCGCCTTCTTGAGGGAATCGAGGTTCTGGTAGATGACCTTGTCGGCGCCGATCCGCTTGGCCACGGTCGCCTCGTCCGCGCCCCGGGCCACGAACTCCGTCTTCGTCTGCATGTCGATACCGTAAACGCATGGATAGCGGAGCGGGGGCGAGTAGGACGCCAGGTAGACCTTCTTGGCGCCGCACTCCCGGACCATCTCGATGATGGCCCGCGACGTGTTGCCCCGGACGATGCTGTCGTCGACGAGGAGGACCCGCTTCCCTTTGACCTCGGAGGCGATCGGATTGAGCTTCTGGCGCACCGAGCTCTTCCTCTTTTCGTCGGCGGGCATGATGAACGTCCGGCCGATGTAGCGGTTCTTGACCAGCGCCTCGCTGTATTTGAGGTCGAGCCGGCGGGCGATCTCGATGGCCGCGTCGCGGGCCGAGTCGGGCACGGGGACGACGACGTCGATTTTCAGCTTGCGCTTCCGGATCTCGGCCGCCAGGAAACGGCCCAGGTTGACCCGGACCTTGTAGACGTTGGCGTTGTCGATGACCGAGTCCGGCCGGGCGAAATAGACCCATTCGAAAAGGCAGGGGGTGTGATGGCAGCAGGCGAGCCGGCGGGCGTGGACCTTGCGGCCCTTGTCGATGAAAACGACCTGTCCCGGCTCCACGGTCTTGATGCCGCCGAAGTTCATAAGGTTC
>JALHVH010000068.1 GCA_022867105.1 Candidatus Aminicenantota bacterium | reverse complement strand
GTCCTCGTTTTGACGGGCAGCGGCCTCAAGGCTCCAAAAGCCCTCGAGGCTCATTCCCTGCGGGTCGAGGAAGCCGATTTGGCCGGCCTCGAAAAAAAACTCGAATTAGGTTTATCCCGTGGACAGGCTGTGCTAAGATGAATAAAAGGCTAATCCAATAAGGAGGTCAGAATGAAAGATGATTTTCGTCTTCCGATAGACATCAACTTCAAGATGCCGAAGATCAGTAAAAGTGTTCTCCAATGGGTCATTATCGGCATCGTCGCGATCGTCCTTCTCTACGGGTCCGTTTACCAGATCAGCCCAGAAGAGATGGGCGTCATCCTCCGCTTCGGAAAGTATTCCCGGACGACCGAGCCGGGGCTCCACTTCAAGCTTCCCCTTGGGATCGAGACTATGACCAGGGTTCCCGTCCAGCGCCAGCTCAAGCTGGAGTTCGGCTTCCGCACGTCGAAGCCCGGAATTCAGTCGGAGTACATCAGCAACGCCGCCACCCAGTCCGAATCCGTGATGCTGACGGGGGATCTGAACGTCGTGGTGACGGAGTGGATCGTCCAGTATAAGATCAAGGATCCGTACAAATTCCTGTTCAAGATGAGGGAAGCCACAACGACTTTCCGGGGCATGACCGAAGCCGTTGTCAGGCGCATCGTCGGCGACAACTCCGTCGACGAGGTCATCACGGTGGGCCGGGCCAGGATCGCCAACGAGGCCAAGGACGCTCTTCAGCAGCTCTGCGACGCCTACGAGATCGGCATCGACGTCAACCAGCTCATCTTCCAGGACGTCAATCCGCCGGACCTCGTCAAGCCTTCGTTCAACGACGTGAACGAAGCCCTGCAGGAGAAAGAGCGGAAGATCAACGAAGCCTGGTCCGAGTACAACCGGGAGATCCCCAAGGCCACGGGCGAAGCGGACCAGATGCTCCGCGCTTCGGAAGGCTATGCCACTGAACGGGTGAACAACTCGCTGGGCGATGCGAACAGGTTCACCAGCATCTACCGGGAATACGCCAAAGCCCCGGCCGTTACCCGGAAGCGGCTCTACCTCGAAACCCTCAATGAGGTCCTTCCCAAGCTCACCAAAAAGATCATTATCGACCAGAGCCTGAAGGGGGTCCTCCCCTTGCTCAACCTCGGCGAGGAGGTGAAGAAGTGAAGACATCGACCAGGAATGCCATCCTTGTCGGGCTCGGGTTCATCGTGCTCCTCGTCCTTATCGACTCCATCTACGTCGTCACCGAGATGAACCAGGTCATCATCACCCAGTTCGGCGAGCCTATCGGCGGGGCCGTGACCAAGGCTGGTCTGCACATGAAAGCCCCCTTCGTCCAGAAAGCCAATTATTTCGAGAAGCGCTGGCTCGAATGGAACGGCGACCCGAACCAGATCCCGACGAAGGACAAGAAATACATCTGGGTGGACACCTATTGCCGGTGGCGGATCAGCAATCCGCTTGTCTTTTTCCAGAGGGTCAGGGATGAACGGGGCGGCCAGTCGCGGCTGGACGACGTCGTTGACGGCGAGACCAGGAACATCATCGCCAACCACGATCTGATCGAGATCGTCCGGTCCTCGAACCGCAAATTCGAATTGAGCGAGGAGGCGGCCCTCCTCGACCTCTCGGGGGTCATCGGAGTTATCGAGGTCGGCCGGTTCAAGTTGTCCAGGCTGATCCTGGAGAATGCGTCGAAGATCACGTCCGAATTCGGAGTCGAACTCAAGGATGTCCAGATCATGAGGGTGAACTACGTGGAGGAGGTCCAGAAAAAGGTGTTCGACCGGATGATCGCCGAACGGCAGCGGATCGCCGCCAAGTACAGGTCTGAGGGCGACGGCAAGAGCGCGGAGATCCGCGGCCAGAAAGAAAAGGAGCTGAAGAGGATCCAGTCCGAAGCTTACCGCCAGGCCCAGGAGATCAAGGGGAAGGCGGACGCCGAGGCGACGAAGATCTATGCTCAAGCGTACAACCTGGACCCCGAGTTCTACCAATTCATGAAGACGCTCGAGACCTATCGGACGGCGCTGGAAAAAGAGACCTGGCTGCTGCTCTCCACGGACAGCGAGTTCTTAAAGTACCTGAAGAAAACGGATAGATAAAAGACCATCTATTGCCGACAGGGTTGTTTCTTCTCAAGCGATGACGCCGACTTCTGGCAATACCCGGAATTCCGACTCACGGCTTATCGGCAATTTTTGGATTGACGTCGCTCATGATTTGAGATATTCAACAAGCGTGTCCCGGTTCGGGAAAAGGGCCGGGGTCCCGCCGGTGTGGAAGAAGACGACCCGCTCGCCTTTCTTGAAAAAGCCCTTCCTGACGAGATCTACGAGGCCGATCATGGCCTTGGACGTGTAGACCGGGTCCAGGACGATGCCTTCCGTCCGGAAGACGAGGCGGATGACCTCAGCCACGTCCTTAGTGACGACACCATAGCCATCCTTCATATATTCGTCGAGAACGATGATGTCGTCCCCGCCGATCTTGAGCCCGAGTCCCATCGTTTCATTGGCGGCTTCGGCGATCTCCCGGACCCAGCCCAAAAAGACTTCTTTCTCGTCGGAGACGCTGATGCCGATGACCCGGCAGCCCTCGGTCAAGGCTGCGGCGCCGAGCAGCAATCCGCCCTGGGTCCCCCCCGATCCCGTGGCGTGGATGACGGCGTCCGGGACGAACCCTATGGCCGTGGTCTGCTCCAGCATCTCGGCAAAGGCGTTCATATAGCTGACGGCCCCCAGCGGCCGGGCCATGTCCCCCGCGACCATGGAGCCTCCGACAGCGACGACATACGGGCGGCGCCCTTTTTTCCGCTCCCCGTCCGCGATCTCGTTCAGAAGTCCGATCGTTTCTCCTACGGTCGCGACCTTGCCCTTGCGCGCCTCTCTGATCCGGATGTCCGCGTCCAGGATGCGCTCGAGCAGCATGTTCCCGTCGAATCCGGGGGGAAGGTCATAGGATTTGAAAAGGATGAGGATGGGATCGACCCCGTATTTCCTGGCCGCTGCGGCCGTCTGCAGGCACCAGTTCGACTGGAGACTCCCCCAGGTTATGACGGTGTCGGCCTTCTTTTCGAGGATGTCGGCCAGTATGAATTCGAGCTTCCGCGACTTGTTGCCGCCGAAAGCCAGGCCCGTCAGGTCGTCGCGCTTGACGTAGATCTCGGGCCCGCCCAACTCGGCCGTCAGCGCGTCGAGTTTCCTTAGCGGCGTCGGCAGATGGATGAGATCGACTCTCGGGAACCTGGCGATCCTCGCCCGGATGTCTGCCAAAGAAAAAGCGGCCATCTTCGCCTCCATAGGTTTGAACGAGGCCTATTATCGGACAGAGTCGCGGCCTTGGCAAGCTTCGGGATTTTCACTCGACGATCTTGACCTCGGCATCATGGGCAAGTGTCAGATGGCCGTCCGTGATGATTTCGTCCCCCTCCTTGACGCCCTCCAGGACCTCGACAAAGCGCTCATTTTCCAGCCCCGGCTCGATGTGCCTCCACTTGGCCAGGCCGTTTTCGACGACGAAGACGAGCTTCCGGCCCCCCCGGAGAAGCACAGTCTCCTGGGGGACGAGGAGGCGGTCCTTAAAGATTTCGGCCTCGATCTCGACTTCGGCGTGCATGCCGGGCTTGATCTCCCCGGATGGATTGTCGAAGACGATGTGGACACCGCATGTCCTGGTCTCCGGGTCGACGACCGGGCTCACGGCCTTGACCTTCCCCCGGAAGACCCGGTCCGGATAAGCAGCGAACCTGAGGTCCGCCTCCCGGCCGGTTCTTATCCGGCCGATCTCGCTTTCCAGGACCCTGGCCTCGACCCGGATCTCCCGGATATCGACCAGGGTGAAGAGGTCCTGTCCGGGGCCGACGCTCTCCCCGGCCGATATCTTGACCCCGGTCACGATGCCCTCGAACGGGGCCAGGACCTTCGTCTTGTCGAGTTCCAGGACGGCCATGGCGACTTCGATCTCGGCCTGAGTCAGACCTTTGACCGCGGCCTGGACCTCGTCCTTTTTCAGCCCGGCCTGTATAAGGAGGACTTCATGGGCGTTCCGGACTTTGTCGAATTCGGCCCGCCCGATCTCGCCCACGGCCAGACGGGAGGCTGCCTTTTCAAACTCTTCGTTCGACAGGCGGATCTCTTCTGTCATCGGGCCCGGGGATTTCCGTTCCGTATCGGCGAAAGGATTCTCCAAGAGCATCTCGGAGAGCCGACTGAGCCTTTCGGCCTCAGCCTTCTCGAGCCGAAGCCGGAAACTTCGATCGTCCAGGACGACCAGGACCTCGCCCGCCCGGACACGCTTTCCTTCCTCGGCTTTGACCTCTTTGACGACCCCGGGCAATTCGGCTTTGATCAAAGTCTTCTTCTCCGTAAAGGCCTCCCCGGGCGACTTGATCCGGATGACGAGATCGCCTCGCTCGACTATGACCGCCTTGACCGGAAGCGGTGTTTCTTCGACCCGGCCCGCCGGGCCCGACGCCGCCGGCTGATCGATGGGTCCGGCCGTCGCGTCCCCGTCCCGCGTCCGTCCGTTCTTCAGGATGAAGACATAGATGAAGACATAGGAGAGCGCGGCGACGAAGATGATCCCTAGGGAAAACGCCAGGGTCCTTTTGTAAAAGATCATTTTCGTTCTCCATAATAATAGAAGACGGGAATGATGATGAAGATGAAGATCGTCGAGCTTGAGAGGCCGCCCAGGGTGCACAGGGCGAGCGTCGACCAGATGTCCCGGCGCCCGGTCTCGCCCTGGATAAGGAGCATGGGCAACATGCCGAGGATCGTGGTTGCCGTGGTCATGAAAACGGGCCGGATTCTCTCTCTCGTCCCGGCGATGACCGCTTCCAGGAAAGGCAGCCCCCGCTTTTTCTTGAGGTTGATGTGGTCCACAAGAAGGATGGCGTTGTTGACCACGATGCCGGCCATGAGAAGGACCCCGATGTAGGCCGAGGAGTCGAAGGGATAGCCGGCGATGACGAAGGCCGCGAAGACACCGATCAAGGCCAGGGGCACCGAGAGAAGGATGATGAACGGCTGAAGCAGAGATTCATAAAGAGCGGCCAGGACCATATAAATGATGATGACGGCGAAGACGATGGCGAACGCGATCCGGCCTTTCTCCTCGCCGGTCATCCGTCCCTCCTCATCGATCGACGCCGAAAATCCCGGAGGCAACTTCAAAGAGGAAAAGAGGGATCTCTTGAAGGTATCGGCCGCCTTTGAAGGGCCTCGAAACTTCCACATGACGGTCTGCTGGAACCGTTGGTCCTCCCGATCGATGGAGCCGGCCACCGCCTTCTCTTCCAGGGTCATGACATCCCCAAGCCTCATGGATTCGCCCTCCTTTGTTTTCAGGAGCGCATCCAGGAGACGTCCGAGGTCCATCCGATCGGCTTGCGGGAACTTGAAGACGATGTCCGTCTCCTTCCCGTCGAGAAGGACCCGGATCGGTGCGTCCAAACGACCAGTCAGGAGCGTCCGGATGTGAAAAAAGAGGGATCGGGGATCGATGTTGTACTTCCGGAGCGCCTCCCGATCGATCCGGAGGACGTATTCGAATGAATCCTGAAGCCACCAGCCGAACCGGCTGGAGGCCGTCCGGACGTCCTTGGCCCTGGGGTTCCGCCTGAGGGTTCTTTCCAGTTCGGCGGTGATGCCCTTGAGCTTGTTTAGGTTGTAACCCGTGAACTTGATCCTCGAATCAAAAAACGTTCCGGCCTCCATGCTCGACTGATAGCCCTGGGGGTCGAATCCGTAGATCCCGACGCTGACGCCGGCGAACCGCGCGGCCAGCCGGATAAGCTCTTCCTTGAGGGCGTAGGGCCGGGAGGAATTCTCGATGGCGGCTGGAAAGGAGATGGAAAGATAAGCGTCTTCCGGTTGGACTCGGGCGTTCATCTCCTTCTCGACATCCGACTCCAGGACCTTGGCCTCGAACTTTCTGACGACGGCGTCCATCGTATCGATGTCCGTCCCGGGCGGCATGCGGATGTCTACCGCCAGCCTCTCCCTGGAATACCAACGGAAGAAATCGCCCAGGGTGACTTCCGCCCGGAACCACTTGTAGCTTCCGGTGAGGATCACGACCGAGACGAGGACGATCTCAACGGGATGACGGAGGACGAACCTCAGAAAGCCGGGGAAGCGGCCTTCCCGGCCTTCCCCGTGTCCGCGCCCCTCCCCGCCCTTGAGCAAGGCGGGGCTCAGTGCCGGAATGAGGGAGAAGGAGACGACGAGCGAGGCCGCCAGGGCCGAGGCCATGACGAAGGCCAGGGGCAGGTAATAGATCCTCAGCCGGCCTTGAAAATAAGGGAAACAGAAAAAGACGCTGATCGTGGTCAGGGTCGAGGCCAGGACGGGAACGAAGACCTCCCGTGCCCCCTGGAGGGCCGCCTGAACGGGCTCCATCCCACTTTCCTTCAGCCGGAGGGTGTTCTCGAAGACGACGATGGAGTTGTCAACGAACATGCCGAAGCCCAAGGCCAACGCCCCCAAAGTCAGCATGTTGAGGGGGATCTTCAGGAGGTAGATCAGGTTGAAGGTGATGACGACGGAAAAGACGATGGAAGACAGGATGAGGAGCGAGGGGACGAAGCGTCTCAGAACGACGAAGATCATGAGAAAAACGAGGACCGTGACGATGCCCGCCAAAAGCTCGAGGTGACGGAGGCTTTTTCCGATCTCGGCGCTCTCGTCATCCACGGTCCTGAAGACGAGGTCACCGGGCAGGGCTGCCTTCACGGCCTCGAGCCGCCGCTTGACCTCCCGGGCGACCTTCAGCGTGTTGGCGCCTTTTTCCTTGAGGACGGTCAGCATGACCGTGGGCTTTCCGTTGATCCGGTTGATGGATAAGACGTCGGCATGGACCGGCCGGATTTCGGCCACGTCGGCAAGGCGGACGGGCACGTTCCCGGACCGGCCGATGATCGTCCGGCCCAGGTCGTCCATGCTCCGGACGGAACCCGTCAGCTTGAAGATATATTCCCGCCCGGACTTTCTGATCCGGCCGGCCGGATAGGTCTTTAAGCCTTCGTCGAGAGCGACGTTCACCTGGTAGGGTTGGATGTCGAGGGCCTTGAGCCTGCCTTCGTCGAAGACGACCTGGACTTCGGGGTCCGAGCCGCCGCTGACATCAACCCGGGTGACGCCCTTGACCGCGCCCAGCCCGAACTCCAGCCTCTCCTTGAGGAGGCCCCTCATTTCCTGAAGCGTGGTGTCGCCCGAGATGGTCAAACTCAGGAAGGGATCGACCCTGAAGTCCTCGGGCACGAAGGGTTGGACCGAAGGACGGATGCCGTAAGGCAGCCTCGCCCGGGCTTGGGCGACGGCTTCGCGCAGGGCCAGGTTGACGAATTCCATGTCGGCCTTGGGGTCGAGCTCGAGCGTGACGCTGGAGGCCCCGATCCGGGACTCCGAACTCACCTTGCGCACGCCTTTGACCGATGCCGAGATCTCCTCGAGGGGCGCCGTGACCTGCGTCTGGACGATCTCGGGTGAAACCCCGGGCCATGAGGTCTGGATGTCAATCCGGGGATAGTCCTCCCGGGGCGCCAGCTCAAGAGGCGTATTGAGGAAGGAGTAAACGCCGAGGACCAGGAGGGCCAGGTAGATCATGGCCACGGCCACGGGGCGTTCGACGAAGAACTTCATGCCGTTTTCCTCTTCTCCTTGCGGGCCTCGACGATCTCGTAGACGACCGGGATGAGGACGAGGGTCAGGAGGGTCGAGAAGGCCAGTCCGCCGATGACCACGATGCCCAGAGGCCGGAGGAATTCCGCGCCGCTGCCGATGCCCAGAGCCAGGGGGACGAGGCCGATGAGCGTCGTCGCCGTGGACATGAGGATGGGCCTCAGCCGGACATGACTGCTTTCGACGATGGCCTCCCGGAGGTCCGTGCCCTCCTTCCGGAGCCGGTTCGTGCAGTCAACCTTGACGATGGCGTTGTCCACAACGATGCCGAGGAGGACGACCATGCCGATCGCGGAAATGACGTTCATCGTCTGCCCGGTCAGGGCCATGGCCAGGACCGAACCGCAAAGGCCCATGGGAATCGTCAGAAGGATGAGAAAGGGATGCACCAGGGACTCGAACTGGGCGGCCATGATCATGTAGTTGAGGAGAACGGCCAGGAGGAAAGCGGCGACGAGACTCCGGAATGACCCGGCCATCTCCTCCTGTTCGCCGCTTGTGAGGATCCGGTAGCCGGCAGGAAGGGCCATGGAATCGATGGCCTTCCGGATCGCCGGCATGACCTGGCTGATCTTTTTCCCCCTCAAGTTAGCCGTGACCAGGAATTCCCTTTGCTGGTCATCTCGCCGAATCTCGCGAGGGCCGCGGACGATTTCGGCCGTTACGAGCTCCCGAAGGGGGATGGACAAGCTCTTATAAGGGACCGTCTCGTTGAGCAGAGTATCGATGTCCGTCCTTGACCCTTCCTCGAGCCGGACGCGGATGTCGAATTTGTTCTCCAACTCCTTGAACTGGCCGGCCACCCGGCCTCGGACGGCGTCGACGATGAAGGCGCCAAGGACGGCCGGAGTGAGATCGCCGTACTTAGCCAGGGCTTCGTCCCTGATCTTGACCAGGAACTCGGGCTTTCCCTCCCCGACGTCGGCGTTGATATCGACGATCCCGGGCACGGTCTCGAGCTTGCCGGCCAGGTCCGAAGAGATCCGTTTCAGCCTGTCGAGGTCGTCGCCCCTAACCTTGAGCCCGACCTCGGCGCTGGAGAAGGCCAGGAACTCGGCCAGCGTGGACTGTTCGCGGACGATGGAGAAGCCGACGTTCTCGAAGGACGGGAACTTCAGCCTCAGGGCTTCGATGAGGCCTTCGAGGCCGGCCGGCGAGACGGCCTCGACGAAGACGCGGGCGGAGTTCAGGGAAACATCCGGGTTCATGGCCTCCATGCCGCTGACGATGCCGATCTGAGAATAGGTCAATCGCCTCTCCGGCCGTCGGGCCAGCCAGGTCTCGAGGGACGAGACGACCTCGGCCGTCTCGTCGAGGGAATACTCCACGGGCGTCCTCAGGTTGATCTCGAAGGAGGAAGCCTTGAGCTTGGGCATGAGCTCCCGCTTGATCCGTGTCCCGATGAAGGTCATGACGGACAAAAAGATGAAGAAGGCCATAAGGACGGTCC
>JALHVH010000468.1 GCA_022867105.1 Candidatus Aminicenantota bacterium | reverse complement strand
CCGAGGTTGAGATGGCATTCCGCCGCCAGGTTGAGGACGCCGATCTCGGTGGCCTCGGCCATGAGCTTGTCCAGGTAGATGAGGGCGGTCGTCCAGTCCTTGAGACCGGTGTAGTCCAGGGCGATGACCTTGGCGGCCTCCCTGTCTTTGGTGGCTTCATACAAGGGGAAGATCGTCGCCAGCGAATCCTGAAACCTGTTCAGGGCAAACAGCGACTTGCCCAGAAGGAGCCGCGTCGGGGCGTCCTCCTTCAACTTGAGAGCCCGGTCCAGCAGTCCGCGGGCCTTTTCATAGTCCCTCGCCATGAAGTGTTCCGTGGCCAGAAGGCGCAATTGTTCGGGTGACGGGAATGGGCTGTGCACCTTGGCATAGGCCCAGGGCAAGACGGGATACGACTGGGAGAGAAGGATGAAGTTGTCCTTCTCGGACGCGAGCGTCTTTCCCCCGCTGACCACGGAGACCTCGGCGCTGTAGTATCCGGGCTTGACGTTCGCGAGGGCGAACGGACCGAAGACGGTTCCGCCGCCCGTCCGGCCCTGGACTTCGGCCAGCGGGACCTTCTGGTCCCGAACGAGCGAGCCGTCGTCGAGCGAATGGAGTTCAAGCCTGAGGACGGCCTGCGGATCGGCGGCGGCCTCCTTCAGCCCTTCGGCCTGGACATAGGCCCCCAGGCTTTCCTGGGGCAGGAATTCATTCTTGGCGCCGACGACGTATTGGACGCCGTCGAACGTGAACGC
Organism: Candidatus Aminicenantota bacterium; assembly: GCA_022867105.1. GTDB lineage: Bacteria > Acidobacteriota > Aminicenantia > Aminicenantales > Saccharicenantaceae > JALHVH01. Next base: position 2,814 of record JALHVH010000468.1, on the reverse strand, counting down.
CTTGAGGTTCATGCGCTGGCCGGTCGGGACCGGCTCCTGAGCATGAAAGAGGAGCAGGCTGCTGAGGCGAAGGCCGATCCCCTCGCCGGGCACGGAGACGGTGGTTTCGAACGACGTAAAGTCCTTGCCGGTTTTGTTCTTGAGAAGGAAGAAGAACCTGAAGTTCCCCGGGATGACCGGCAGAATGTCCTGGAACGCGAAGCGCCGGCGCTCGTGGGCCTTGTACTGGGCCGCGGTCAGGCTGACGGGAATCTCCTCGGTATTTTCCAGAATGAGGTTGCCCTTGAAGTCCTCCATCCGGACGAGGAACTCGAACCCGGCGTAGAACTCCTCGCCGCGCTGGGCGAAGCTCATCTTGTCCGGCTCGATGGACCAGTGAAGGAAAGGTTGTCCGGCCGTCGAAAAGAGCCGGACCTTGGCGCCGGCATTGATGAAATTGTCCGCATATTCGGTTTCCACGAAGTCCTTGTAGTTCATGTAGGACCGGGCATAAGCATCGGAGAATTTCTTCTCCGGAAGGGATCTGGCCGCAGCGATGATGCTGTCCGAAGAGAAGGATGCGCTGCCGAGGGGCGTCTCGCCCGGAAGATAGCTCTGGGCAGCGCCGGCCAGCTCGGAGCTCGATTTTTTAATGACCTGGATGGCCGAGGCCCGGGTGACGGACCTGGCCCCGACGCCCGGGATGACCAGCTTCTCCGGACCCTCGATGCCGGGATAGTAAAGCCTGTAATCCCCCATCCCCTGGGGTTGATAGAAAATGAGATAGAAGTAGGCGGGCAGACCATACGGCTCCTCGCCCTTGTAGAACCAAAGCTCCATGGGCCAAAGCTCGGAATGGGTCGTGAAGAAGTTTCTTTCGAGGGGTTTTCCCAAAATGAGGTAGAACGATCCTCTCTCCGTCTGACTCCCCCTCTTGAAGGAGCTGCGGCCGAAGTTCTGGTCGGCGAAACGGACCCTCTCCATGTACTCCTTGGTGAATTCGTTCTCCTTCGTGTCCGGCAGGGGATCGCGCTGGCGCCAGAAGAACTGGATGAACTTTTCCCGTTCGGCGTCGGTCTTGAGCTTCATGAAGACCTCCCGCTCGATCTTCGTGATGATGGGAGAAACGTCTTCGAGCCACGTCCGATGGGCGGGGAGGAGCTGTTCCTCCGGGAAAGCAGGCGCACTCAGGAGTCCGAAAAGAATGCAAAGGGCGGCGACGAGCGTTTTTTTCATGATCATCTTCCAGGAGCCTAAACTATCACAGCCCGGGAGAAGTTTCAATTCCGGCCGTCGTCGGCGGCCTCGCCGCTAAACTCATTCGATGGATCGCATGATGTTCGGTGGGGAAGACGCAACATGCCCTCCCGTCATGGCCGAATATGGGCTGGATTTTGGAGGGCTGGAAATAAAAGAGGGGTGGCGGCGCCTGCCGCCACCCCATAAGTTCGAGCTGTCCTATCTTTTCTCTTTCTTTTAGAAGATCAGGCGGATGCCGAGACGAACTTGACGCGGGTTGATGATGCGGAGGAGATTGTGCCCCTGTGTCGACTGGAAGTAATCCTCGCTCGTGGGATCATCCTCCCAGTCATAGCCGATTCTTGTTCCCCAACTCTGAATGGTATTGGCATTGAAAACGTTGAAGATGTCGATCAGAACTCCAAACCTGTACTTCTGAGCGAGAATAAAGACCTTCTCCAACCGGAGATCGAGGACTTTCTGCATGTCGTAGTGTTCGGCGCCACGCGGCTCGGTAAAGAACGTCACCCGGCCTTGATTCAAGGTCCTTGTCCTGAATCTTTGGGCCCACGCGCTGCCGGTGATCGCCCTGAAAGATGCGCTGAAGCTGATGTCGAAAGGAAGGACGTACGTTCCCTGGACTTTAAGCATATGGGTCGGGTCGAAGGTAGCGTTACCGTCGGCGTTGATCCAGAAGTTCGGATCGCCGGTTTGCTGACTGTTCCGGCCACCAAAGCCGATGTCATCGGCCTGGCCGTTGTCAATGGTCCCTTTCGTTTTGGAGTAGAGATACGAGAGCATCAACTGCCACTTGTTCGAGAAACGCTTGTTGAAGAGAAATTCCACGCCCTGGTATTTTCGGTAGGCCCTATCGGTTACGTAAGGTCTGTCCGAACCCTGCTTGACGTTCTCGATTAAGAATTCGTGGGCGTCACCCGAGGTCAGTTCATAGATGGTAAAGCTCTTCGCGAGCGGCGAGACATAGTAGTCCAACGGTTCATAGACGGCCAGTAAGTCATAGACTCCGATGATGTTCTTCCAGTCTCTGTTGATATAGCTCACGGATACGGACGTGTCTTTGAAAAGCTCTCTTTCGAGACCGAATGTGAACTGGTTCATGTGGGGATGCTTGATGCCGTCCTGGAGCTTCCAGTTCTGCTTGATCCTCCCGAATTCGTACCATTCTCCGGCCTCGGGATCCCATTGATAAGAAATTTTATCAAACCACTTCTTGGTAAGCCGCTCGTGATAGGAGGCGAACATTCCTTCCGTAAACTGACCGTAATGGGCCTTGAAAATCGTTTTCTTGTCGCCGAAGATGTCGAAGGCGAGCCCGATCCTCGGTGCGATCCGATGCGAGTTCCAGACGGTGCCCTGACCCTCGACCTGGCCCCAGTTCTGGCTGAGCCGGAGTCCGGCATTGATATTGAGGCGCGGCGTGATCTGCCAGGAGTCCTGGACAAATCCCTCGAGTCTTGTATACGGGGCGTTGAAGTCGTAGCCTTCGTACTGGTAGGCGAGGTAGTTTCCGGTATACCCGTAGCCGACGTAATCGTAATAATAGACGTTATCTCCGAGCGGCCCGCCCTTCCCCGT
>JALHVH010000467.1 GCA_022867105.1 Candidatus Aminicenantota bacterium | reverse complement strand
TGGACGAAGTCGTTGAGGCGGGCCGTCATTCCCGTCAAGTCATGGCGGGGACCGACCTCCGCGCGAAGGGACGCCCTCAGGGAGGCCATGAGCAGGGCCGGCCCCACACCGCAACCCGAAACGTCGGCGATCGCGAGGCCCAACCGTCCGGATTCGAGAGGGATGAAATCGTAGTAGTCGCCGCCGATCTGGAAGCAGCCTTTATTGCCGCCGCAGACGTCGAACTTTTCCAGCCGCGGGGCCTCCCTGGGGAGGAGGTTCCTCTGGATCTGGGCGGCCACGGCCATCTCACGCTCCATGCGGCACTTCTCCAGGGCCTGCTCGATGAGCCTGACGTTCTCGATCTTGACCGCGGCCACGTTGGCCAGCAGCGTCAGGAGTTTCAGGTCGTCCTCCGTGAACGGATTGACCGGAGAGGCCCGGTCGGCGTAGACGATGCCGATGATCTCCTGGTTGTTCCACAGCGGGACGCACATGGCGGTCCGGACATTCGAGCGGACGACACTCGCCTGTTCTTTGAACTGCGAATCCGACTGGACGTCGGAGAGCAGGATGGACGAATTCCTGGCCATCGCCGTATTGAGGATCGTCCGGCTGACCTGGATGTTCTGGTTCTTCAATTCGGGGCTGACGATCCGGACGACCTTGGGGATAAGTTGGGCCGGATCGCCTTCCCTCAGCATCAGGACGCCCCTGTCCATGGGGATGTTCTGGGAGATGAGGTCCATGATGTAGTCCAGGAGTAGGTCCAGGGGGAGATGATAGATGAGGGCCTGGCTGACCTCGTTGAGCACGGAGAGGAACTTCTGCTCGCGACGCAGTCTCTCCAGATCTGCCGCCTGAGGCTGGGGCCGGGTCGCCGTATCCACGACCGGCTTTTTCAGGATGTCTCGGACCCCGATGATGGTGTTGTACTCGCCGAGACCGGGAGGTCCTTCCACCATCTCGATGCGGGTCGCGGCCTCCTGGTCGAAGATGATCCTCGTAGAACCGAGGAGGACCTCGTCCCCCTTCCTGAGCTCCGTCTCGAGCTGGATCTTCTTCCCGTTGACGAAAACACCGTTCTTGCTCCCCAAATCCCGGATGACATACCCCCCGTCCGTCGCGGCGATCAGGGCATGTCGGCTCGAACAGAACTGGTCCGGAAGGGACAGGTCGTTCTCCAGGGTCCTCCCGACGGACGTCCGGTCACGCTCCAGAACGCAGGTGAACGGCTCTCCCGTTTTCGGATAAACGTATAGGATGACCATGATGATACCCGGTACCGATTCTAGCGGAAGGCAGGCCCTCCTTTCAAGTCCGGATCTCGCCCCTTTTTCTCGAGGGCCTTGTACAGCTTCCGGCAGCGCCGGATCCTCTCTTCCGGCGGAAGGTCTTCGATCAAGGGTAAAAGGAACTCCTTGATGTCCTTGCGGACGACATTGTCCAGGAGCTCCAGGGAATAATCGATGGACTTCCGCGTCCCCCGGCAGATGTTCTGATAAGCCTTGACGATGTCCTCGGAGGGATAGATGAGGCTGAGAAGGTCGAAGACGCGCTTGATTCTGAAGGCCAACCGGCTTCCGGGAGCCTCCCCAGGCCGGCTTTCGAGGAGGGCCGTGAAGCCCATCCGGACCTGGGTCAGGATGGCAGGGACGATCCTTTTCTCCTTGAAGACGACGCCCGGCGTCCCGGACCTGATCCGATAGAGGGCTTGGATGATCTCAGGATCGATCTCCTCATGCCCGTTCACAAGTGCGGCGACAAGCGCGTCGGCCGCCCTTTGGGTGCCCATCCTGGCCAGGACCTCAGGGAGGGCCCGGCGGACGGAGATGTCCTGCTTGGGGTCTTCCAGGTTCCGCGCCAGGACGCCCAGGATCCTGCCGCCATAGGCGGCCAGCGCGTCCCTGGCGACTTGACATGTCAGGGGATTCCCCAGCTGCTGAACGATGAGAGGGATGAGCTCCTTTCGCTTGAGCCTGGCGGCGCTCTCCAGGGCGTAGTTCAGGACGTCCGACGACGGGTCCCTCAGGAGCCGATCCAACTGACGTATGACCCGGGGTTCCGGCGTCATCATCCCGAGGAGCTTAGCCGCCTCCATCTTCTCCACCTCCGACTCCCGCCCTTCTCCCGCCGCCTTCTCCAAGTGTTCACCCATGACGTTCCGGTATGCCTCGAGCTCCAAAACCTCCTTGATCTGGGTTCTGAACTCCTCATCGGCCAAAACGTCCTCCATTCCCGCAAAGAAAGACTCCCCGCCGACGTCGAGAAGGGAATCCATGGACCTTGCCCGCAACTCGCCGTTCTTGCCCGCAAGGACCTCCCTGAGCTCGGGCGTCAGCTTGTCCTTCCGGACGAGGTCGAAGAGGTTCATGGCGTAGAGGACGGAACTCCGCTCCCGGCTCTGAAGGGTGTCGAAGACGAGCCGCGCCGAGTCGACGTCCATGCGCTCGGCCACGACCTTTTCCCCGTCCTCCCACCTCCTCTCCAGGTCCTTCTTGACGACGCCGAGGTATTCGCCGAAGATCAGCCGAACCAGCAGGAGCCAGAGGACCAGGAAAACGATGGTAATGATACTGATGGACGCCAAGCCGACGTGGAGAACCGCGTAGAAGAGAAAGAACAGGAGCGCTCCTAAGGCCGTCGAGAATTTGTTAAGGAACATGTCGAGGAACATCTTGGCCTTGTATTTGATGTCCGCAGGCACGGGGAGATAGAGCAGCTCGCGGGCGGACTGGCTGAGGCTGTTCTCCAGGCCCTTATCGGTGCCCTTGACCAGGACGGCCCAGACGATCAAAGACGCCGTTGTGAAGAGAAAAATCGAGGCCGCTCCGGCCAGAAGGAGCACGGGCGCGACGAGCAGGCCGGCCCGCACACCGAACCGCCGGAGGATCCGGCCTGTTCCGAAAAGTTGGACGAGGTAGGAGATGAGGAGCAGAGCGGCAAAAAAGGACCCGAGGAAGGCCGTCCGGGGATCCGGGCTGGGGAATTGCCACCTCAGGATGGTGTTGAACTGGAGCTCGATGAGGTTGCCGACCACGGCCCCGGCCCCCAACATTCCGGCCATGAGGAGCAGGTACCGGTTCTTCCGGACGATGTGAAATCCTTCGAAGGAACCGGCCAGGCCTCTGCCGCTATTGGCGGCTGCTCCTCGATCATCCTCCGCGGAGCGGTCCGCGTAGACCAGGTTGACGACGATCAGGGTAAGGACAAGCACGGCCGGGCAGAACAGGAGAAGGTTTTCCGTGCCGATCGCCCGAGCCAGGTTCCAAGCCAGGAGGGCCCCTCCGAGACCGCCCAGGAGGCCCCCGCTGACGAAGAACCCGACCAGTCTCTTGGCCTGGTGGGGGTGGAGGACGTCATTAACCGCGATCCAGAACTGGGTGACCGAAGTCGCAATGAAGGCGTCCGACCAGAACCAGTAGATGAGGGAAAGTCCGTTCCAATTAACCTTGAGAACCACCCAAAGAAGCCAGAAGAGGAGGAAGCCGGCAATGAAAAACGCGATGCTCAGGGAAATGAAGCGGCGGCGCGGCAGCGTCCTCAACAGCTTGAGGTTCAAGCCCACGACGAAGCCGATGAGCAGGGCCGTGAGAAGATAGGGCAGCGGCAGGAACCGGTCGGAGAACGAAACGAAGAAGAGCGAAACCTTGACGGGTTTGACGATGTAGGCGGGGAACGTGATCAGGAAGAAATACAGGAAGAGAAGGAGGGCGGTCCTTGACTCGCCGGGCCGGACGTCCGCTATGCGTGAGAGCGTTCGAGAAATGCGGTCTTCCGTCACCTTGGGGTTAAAAAGCTCTGCAGGGCGGACTCTTCGTTATCGAAGATCTCCAGGACCTTCGTCAGCATGGTCACCTGGAAGACGAGATAGAGCTTCTTCGAGATCCTGGCGAGCTTGAATTTGCCTCCCAGGTTATGGGTGGAGATGTAGCTGGCCAGGATCTCTCCCACGCCGAAGCTGTCGATGAACTCCACCTTTTCGAAGTTGAAAAGGATGTTCCTCGTCCCCGACTCGAGCCGGTCCTTGACCAGCTCGTGGAGCGTCGTTTCCGACAAGTCGGAACGCCGGATCTCCCCCTCTATGTCAAAAATAACCACCTCACCCTTCTCGCGCGTCTTGATCATGGTCCCTGCTTTCTCTTTAACTTTTATCAAAAGCGCGATGGATTGTCAATTTGGCCCGGAAAATCTCCTTCTTCTCCCTTTTAAGATGGTTCGCAGTATGATAGATTGAGGCAAGTTTTTCATTTAAAAGGAGACGCTATGGAGACCGAACTCAAGGTCCAAAAGCCGGGCCGCCTCGCCTGCCTGGACACGTTCCGGGGGCTCGACATCCTGATCATGATCTTCGTCAACTACATCGCAGGGATGAAGGCTTCCCCCGCGTGGCTTCAGCATGTCAAGGACGGCATCGATGCCTATACCATCAACGACCTCGTCTTTCCGGGCTTTCTGTTCATCGTCGGCGTGGCCATCCCCCTGGCCTTATACAAGCGGATAACGAACGGCGCCAGCCGTTGGAAGCTCATCGGGCACATCCTCTCGCGGACGGCGGCCCTGCTCTTCCTGGGCATCCTGACCGTCAACGAACACGGCTACTCCGCGGCCGACACGGGCCTGCCGAAATCATGGTGGTATCTCCTGGCCTATGCGGCCGTGATCGTTTTCTGGAACATCTACCCGAAGACCGACAGGGCCTCGAAACGCCGTCTTTATCTCGGATTACGGTTAGCGGCGGCCGCCCTCCTCATTGTCCTGGTCCTCATCTTCCGGGGAAGGGCGCAGGACGGGACCGTGACCATGATCCAGACGTCCTGGTGGGGCATCCTCGGGCTCATCGGATGGTCGTATATGACATGCAGTTTCACCTACCTCCTGACCCGCGGCAACAGGACCGCCCTCATGGGCGCCATGGGTTTCATGATCGCCCTGTATATCGGCGTCCGGCACGGGGCCCTGGACTTTCTTGGACCGGCCGTTCACAATTTCATCCACATCGAGTCAAACTTCGGCTCCCACGCCGCGATCGTCACGGCCGGGATGCTGGCCGGATCGCTCTTCATCCCCGGGGGTGACATCCGCGAGCACAAACCGCGGATGAAGTTCATGTTCTTCCTTGGAGCGGGCACTCTGGTGGCCGGATATATTCTCAGGCCCCTTCACGGGATCAGCAAGAACCAGGCCACCGATTCTTACGCCCTGGTGTCCTCCGGCATCTGCTGCCTGGCCTTGCTGGGATGCTATTACTTGATGGACGTCAAAGGCATCAAGGCGTGGGCTAATTTTCTCCTCCCCATCGGCGTCAATCCCCTTCTGGCCTACATCCTTCCCGATATCGTCGGCTCGGTCCAGGACCTCCTCACGTCGATCACCCGTTTTGACTTTTGGAAGCTCCTCTGGCCGTTCCGGGAAGCGGGGGGCTGGCCCGGGCACCTGAACGCGGTCGTCATGACCCTCGTCATCCTCCTCATCGTCCGCGGGATGACCAAGGCGAAGGTGGTCCTCAAGCTCTAACGGCGGCCCGAATCTTTTTTCAGAGCTGGAGCCGGACCTTCAGGCGCGTCAGGACCGCGTCATCATTCCACGGCCCCGTTCTTCTTGAGCAGATCGGCTATTCCCTTATAGCCGTTTTCTGCGGCCATGTGCAGCGGCGTCCGGCCATATTTGTTTTTAGCGTTCCCGTCTGCCCCTTTCGTAACAAGAAGCTCGACCACGTCATTATGGCCAAAATAAGCGGCCCAATGCAGCGGCGTCCAGCCCTCCGCGTCCCTGGCATTCATGTCCGCGCCCTTGGCGATCAACAATTCGGCCACGTCCTTTCGGCCTTCCTCTGCGGCCAAGTGCAGAGGCGTCCAGCCCTCTGCGCCCCTGGCGTTCACGTCCGTGTCCCGGTTCAAGAGCCTAACGATGATATTTCGGATATTCATTTTGACCCCCCTCCTTATACTTTTCCAGCCACTCGATGATCGCCCAATGTATTCGCTCGGAACCTATTTGTCAAGCCCTCCTTCGTTTGAGAAAAAGAGGCCGTCCCAGTTTCATGGCCATGTGTGTGTCCCTCCTTTTCACCGGTGTGGCAAGTCACCGCTCCGGCGGCGGCAGGGCATTCCAATTGAGGACCGCGTTCCAGAGGAACCGGTAGTCCGAACGGTTCAGGTCCCTGTGGATCGGGTTGAAGTTGAAGGCGAGGACGCGGCCCCGGCCGGCCGGGAGGTCGAGGATCGCGGGCCGTCCCTCGAGGTTGTCTTCCCCCTTGACGGCGCCGCTGACGAGCATTTTGACCTCGTCCTTCTTTGCCTGTTCCTTGGCATCTTTCAGCTTTCCCGCTTCGGGTCCAGGCTCGTCACGGTCCTCCGTCCTGGCCTTGGTTCCCCATTGGAGAACGACGCCGCGCCGGCCTGACACCGCGATATCATAGACGGGCATCCACGTGCGGAAGACAGACGTGACCTCCGCGTAGCCGTAAGCGAGCGGGTGGTCGGGCCTCACGAATTTCACCTTGAGCTCCGAGCCCGGCGTGAAGAAGGCGCCCGATTTCCGGTACACGTCCCGGACGAGCCCCCCGTCGAGGGCCAGCGCCGATCCGTTGCCGAGCGTGATGAGAAGCCCTCCGGCGTCAAGATACTTCTCGATGTTCGTCATGCCGGCCCAGCCGATCCCTCCCGTGATGTCCTCGGAAGCGTCGGGGACCCCGTGGCTGGGATAGTCCTTGGTCTTCGTGTAGGCCATCGGCCCATATTTCCTGTCAATTCCCTGGATCTGATCCTTGAGATCGAGATAGTTGTGGCCGAAAAGAATGATGTCGAATCGCTCGCGCAGTCGTCCCGCGCGGATATCATCATCCCGGATGTAAGAATACGGGATCTTCTCTCGATCGAGCACATAGCGGACCCAACCGACCGACTCGGTGTCGGCCCAGGTATGCCAGACGGCCAGGCGCGGCAGCTTGGACTCGTGACGGGGAACCTCCGGGACAGAAGATGCGCTTTCGAAATCCACGGCCAGCTCTGCGGCCGCCCGCTTCAGCGCATCCGCAAGCCCTTTTTGTTCCGCTATTATCCAGGAGCCGGGCGGATAATCCACCGATCCTGACTTGAACGGCTTCTCGGCGATCTCGACCCGGAAGGCCGCCAGACGATTCCGGAGCGCGAGAAGGGCTTCCTGGCCCGTGTCTTTGACCAGGAAGACAGGCCCCGATCCGCTTATCCGGCCCAGGGGCTCGAATCCCGCCTGGACCGGTGTCACCGTCACGTCTTTGACCTTGGCGTCGTCGATTCGTTTGGCTTCGACTCCGTAGTGGACGGGGAGGGACCAGGAAACGTCATCATAAGGCTCATAAGGAGTGTCGGCCGGAAACTCCTGAGGCATAAGCAGGTCCACGGAGTAGTTCCGGTATGGCTGATCGAGCCGCACGACGTAGGTCCCGGCGGCAAACTCCCCTTCCTCGACCTTAAAGGGCGCGGCCGCCCGCGAAACCTCGATCCCGTGCGCGAGGAGAAGGTTGACCATCTGGGCCACGCGCCGGCGGTCGCCCTGGTCCTCAGGGATAGCGAACGCGAAGGGGCTTCCCTTCACGCCTTTCTGCCAGGAGTTGTAGCCCTTGCGATAAAAATCGCGGAGCATCTCTTTCGCGTTCTTGGACGCGTAGTCGAGAATCGCCAGACAGCCGCTCTCCATGTAATTCGTATTGTCGCGGAGAGACCAGCGGAACTTCCGGTCCGGGGGCATCGGCCGGTACCATTCCCGGCTCGTGACCGGACGCCCCACGTATCGCTCTTCGTTCGGCCTGAGGACCCGCTCGACGGTCTCGGCCGTGGCATTCCCGAACGTCTCGTATCCGCGGCCCATGCTGTTGTGGTTGACGGCGAACGAGTCGAGGTAGTGGTGTCCCCAGCCCTCGCCGAATCCCCACGTCCAGACGCCGGGCATGCCCATGGACGTCAGGGCGCCGATCTCGGCGAAGGCCATCTCGAAGAACTCGTTGATGAGGATCGGGTCGAGGTTGTTGTTGAAGGGCCCCGTGCCGTTCCAGGTTTGGAGGAGCGGGATCGATTCGTGGAGGTCGTGGATGACAGTCGGATGGAAATCGAAAAACATCCGGCTCACGGCCCGCGTCAACTCCAGCGCCTGCTGATGCGTGTCTCGGTTGTTGTCGTGGAAGACGTAGTGCCCCCAGTAGGGGGGCGAGACCGGCGGCAGGCGCTCGAAATCCGTCTTGCCTTTGAGGTAGCGATAGAACCATTCGACGGCCTTATCGCGCCCGTCCGGTTCCGAAACCGGGTTGATGAGGACGATGACCTCGCTCCGGATTTTCTGGATCATCGGCTGGTCCGATACGGCGAGGCGATAGGCCAGCTCCATGACCATTTCCGGGCTGCCGGTTTCGGTGGAATGGAGGCCGGCGTTGAAATAGTAGATCGGACGCCCTGCGGCGATGAGACTCTCGGCCGCGTCCGGCGTCGTCTTGCGGGGATCGGCGAGGGCCGCGGTCGCCGCCTTGAGCCTCGCGAGGTCGCGGATCCCTTCCTCGTCCGCGACGGCGGCGAGGAGGATGTCCCTCCCCTCCTCGCTCCGTCCGATGACCTCGACACGGACACGCTCCGAAGCCCGGTCAAGCTCACGGAAGTAACCGTAGATCTTGGCCGTGTTCGAAAGCTCCCCTTCGGCCCCGACGATGTGGCCGAGATACCGGGTCGGCGACGGCACCGTGCCCGACGCGGGGACATAGGCGACCCACGGGCTGCCGAAGCGCGCCTCGGTCGTGAGTTTGGCGATCGCCTCCACCGACCCCGCTTCGGGGGTGTCCGGGGCGTAAGGGTTCCCGCTCTGCCCGGACGCGGCGGCGATCAGGACGGCAAAGAGAAGCGGCCGGGAAATCCATGTGCGTTTCGCGGATTGTCTCATGGTTACATGTCCTCTCCTGCAGAAAAGTCTTTCGATGCTCATGCTTCCTCTCGACAAGGCCTGAAATATATAACCGGCTGCTTGGCGATGTCAATCGATGTCCCCGGCATCTCCTCCAGGCCCCGGCGGGATCGCTATTCGGTTACTGTGACCTTAGAAGCCAATTCGAAACGTCCCGGCTCACGATCTGCATGAACCGCCAGAGCCAGAGTGATCATCTGTGGCGCCAGGATTTCCAAAATGGGAAGCAGGCCAGGCGACACGGCCGGCAGCCGGAATGGTTCCATTTTGGCATCCTCCCCCACCCATTCGGCCTGGCCCCGTCCTTTGGTGACGTCTTCCAGTAACCGGTGATTCAGTTCCCTGGTCTTGGCGCTCCCGGCGAAAACCAGCACAAAGATCTCCGGCCCGATCATCTCAAAGGGTCCGTGCCGAAAGGCCGCGCAGCTCATTCCCTCGGCATGAAAGTGGTTGGATTCCTTGATGATCAATGCCCCGGTGCCCACCGCCGCCAACGATTTCCCGCGTCCCACCAGGAACAGATGGCGGATACCCTGAAGCCTTTTCACCAGGGCCCCCACATGATCTTTCCAGCAGGACAGGAAACCGGAAACCGTCGGTGCGGCCGGC
>JALHVH010000466.1 GCA_022867105.1 Candidatus Aminicenantota bacterium | reverse complement strand
TGTTTCCTCTCCTCAGCCCAGATAGCTCTTCAAGACCGCGGCCAGCCTGTCGATGTCGGCCTGGGTCGTCATTTCGGTGACGGCGTAAAGCGCGCATCCCGCGAGCTCCGGGAATTCTTTTGAGAGGTCCTTGCCGCCGAAAATGCCCTCTTTGAGGAGGTGTTCGTTGAGCTCGCCGACACTTTTACCTGTATGATTGAAATCGACGACGAACTCTTTGAATGGCGTGGAATGGAAGCGGAGGCGGATGCCCGGGACCTTTGCAAGCTTCATGGCCGCATACCGGGCCTTCTGCAGGAGGTGAATCCCGAGCTCGCGCATGCCTTGTGGCCCCATGAGGGCAAGATAGACTGCTGCCGCGACGCCGTAAAGAGCGGCCGCCGTCCCGATGAACTCCTTGCCCTTCTCCCGTTTGTCGAAAGACGTCCGGCTGTAGGCGACGTCGCCGAACCCCCATTCGCCTTCCACAGAGGTCCGGGCGATGCCGAAGAGCCGGGATGGATATTCCATGACGAACTTCTCTTCGTCCCGTGTCGCGATGAAGCCTCCGAGGGAGCCCCCGTAGAACATGTGGTTCCCGAGTCCCTGGATGTCGCCGCAGGCCAGGTCGGCGCCGTACCGGCCCGGCGGTTTCAGGACGCCCAGGGAGATCGGGTCGACCCCCGCGATGACCAGCGAGCCGTTAGCGTGAGCGGCGGAAGATATCGCTTCGCCTTGCGTCTCGATGAAGCCGAGATAGGAAGGGTTCTCGAAATAGACGGCCGCCGTGTCCTTCGTGAGCTTGGCCTTGAGGTCGCCGAGGTCGAGGAGGCCAGTATCCTTGTGATGGCCGACGGGCTCGAGGGACATGACCGGGTGGCAGTAGTTCCGGACGACGGCCAAGCGGTCGGGAGACATCGTGTCGGAGACGAGGAGCTTTCCGCGTCCCGTGATCCGTCCGGCCATGCGGGCCGCCGTGCTGGCCGCTTGCCCCCAATCGTAGGTGGGAACGTTGACGACATCGAAGTCGAGGAGCTCGGCCATCAGGCTCTCGTACTCGAAGAGGGCTTGGAACCGCCCCGCGTCCTCATACGGTTCGCCGGCGTAGGCCGTCAGGAACTCCGAGCGATGGGCGATCTCGTCGCAGATGGCCGGGACGTAGTGCCGGGCGCAGCCTGCCCCCAGGAAGCTCGGCCTCTCGCCGCAGGATATGTTTTGATCCAGAACGGCTTCCACGTGGCGCCTGAGTTCGAGCTCCGAGAGCAGGGGCTCGGGAAGGTTCAGGTCCCTTTTCAGCCGCAATTCCGGAGGGATGTCCTCGTAGAGCTCCTCGATGTCCTTGACGCCAATCTCCGCGAGCATCTTTTTTTTGACCTCAGGGACGGAGTTCGGGATGTACGGATGGATGAAGGGTTTTTTATCCACGGCAACCTCCTCGGGCGGTATTATATCCCACTTCGAGTTGGAATTGCCTTGGAAATGACGTAAAATCTGCTTCCATGGACTTGAAACGGATCTGCGTTTTCTGCGGTTCGAGCCCGGGCGTGAAGCTGGAATATGCCGCTGCGGCGAAGGCTTTGGGACGGGAACTCGTCCGCCGCAAAACGGGTCTCGTCTACGGCGGCGGCCGTGTCGGGTTGATGTACGAGATCGCGCGGGTCGTCCACGAGAACGGCGGCGAGGTCATCGGGGTTATTCCCCGGGGGATGGTCGAACGGGAGCTGGCCTATTCGGACCTCCCCGATCTTAGGATCGTCGCCTCCATGCACGAGCGAAAGGCCATGATGGCCGGACTCGCCGACGGATTCATCGCCCTGCCCGGCGGCCTGGGAACGATCGAGGAGTTCTTTGAAGTCCTGACCTGGGCCCAGCTCGGGATGCACTACAAGCCCTGCGGCTTCCTCAATACCGCCGGGTATTTCGACAAGCTCCTAGAATTCCTGGACCACGCTGAGGCCGAGGCGTTCATCCAGCCGGAGCATAGGGCCATGGTCCTGGTCGAAAAGGAGCCGGCGTCCCTCCTCGACAACTTCGACGCCTATGTTCCTCCCGACGCGGACATGGCCCGCTGGGCCCTGGACCTAACGAATGGTTGAGTAGCTACTTCATTCGGGCAAGTTCGGCTTCGGCGGCGATATAACCGAACGCCTGCCAGGCCGGGCCTTTCATGACCTGCTCGAAGATCGCCCGGGCCTTGTCCTTTTCCCCGTTCATGAGATAGAAGTTCCC
>JALHVH010000465.1 GCA_022867105.1 Candidatus Aminicenantota bacterium | reverse complement strand
TGGGGGTAGAACGATTTCACGAACTCGTTGAGGCCCCCGGTCCCCATGTCGGGGATGTGGATGTAGCCGACCTTGCCGTTCGTGGCCTTGGCAACCTTTTCGACGTTCTCTTCAACCCAGTTGTAATAGTAAAGGTCGTTCTCGGTCTCGATCGGGACGACAACCACCTCCCGGCTTCCCTTCTCATCCGGGACGGAATTGACCTTGAGCGTCACTTGCTTGCCCACCGTATTGTTCAGCGAGGCATACATGTCGGCCATCAAGTTCAACGGCATCCCGTTGACGGCGATGAGGTATTCGCCTTCCTTCACGTTGACACCGACCTCGGTCAGGGGGGACCGCCGCGACGGGACCCAGTTCTGGCCTTTGAGGATCCTGGCGATCTTGAAATAGCCTGTCTTTGCGTCCCGCTCGAATTGGGCCCCCAGCCTTCCGACCTTGACCTTTTTCGGCCGGGGCAGGTCGCCGCCGCCGACATAGGTATGGCCGGCGGAGAGCTCCCCGATCATCTCGCCGATGACGTAGGTCAGGTCGGCCCTATAGTTGACGGCCGTGGCCAAAGGCAGGTAGCGGGCCTTGACCGCGTTCCAGTCGACGCCGTGCATGTTCGGGTCATAGAAGAAATACTTCATCTGGCGCCAGCATTCCTCGAAAATCTGTTTCCACTCCTGGTGGAGGTTCAGGGAAACTTCCATGCCGGAAAGGTCGAGCCGGCTTTCCAGGCTGACCGGGCCCTTGGGAAGATCGATGATCCCGTAGCCACCGTCTTTCCCCACGAGCATCTTCTTCCTGTCGGACGAGATCTCGTACCCTCCGATCTTCCCCAGGTCCTTCTCCTTGAGCTCGGCGAGATCGAAGAGCATGAGGGACGGCTCTTTCTCCATGTCCTTGGTCCGGAGATAATAGACCGAGTCGCCGACGGCGCTGATCTGTCCGTAATTGGCGGTCTCGATGGGCAAGACGAGAATCCGGTCTTTAAGCCCGTCGGGGTCGACCTTGACGATGACGGGTTTCTCGACGCTTTCCGCCTTCTCGTCCTTCTTCTCTTCCTTTTTGGCCGCAGGCTTGGCCGGTTTCTCTTCTTCCTTTTTCACGGCCGTTTCGTCGCTCTTGGGTTCGAAGGGGGACTTGGTGTCCTTGGCGAGGGTCACGAGATAGACGCGCGATAAGGACAAGTAGGCGTGGTTCCACTCCGTGGCGCTATAGATCGGGTTGAAGTCGCGGTCGGAAACGAAGAAGAGAAACTTGCCGTCCGAGCTGAAGGACGGGTCACCTGAATTGTACCAGCCGTCGGTCACCTCGCAGGTCTTCCGGCTGTCGAGCGAATAGAGGTAGATCTTGTTCATCGCGTCGACTTCGGGCTTGGCGTAGGCGATCCAGCGGCTGTCCGGAGACCAGGCGTATTGGGTGATCTCCCAGCGCACGGCCTTGACGACCTCCACGACCTCGTTCGTTTCGACGTCGACATAGCTCAGTCTCTGTTTCTTGTCGCTCCACATGATCTTCCCGCTGTCGGGCGACCAATAGATCTGGTACTTGTAAGTGTCGGCGTCCTTCGTGAGCTGCCGGGGCTTTCCGGAGCCGTCCTGGGCTTCGATGGTGATCTCGTCCTCGCCGGTCGCGTCCGAAATGTAAGCGATCCACTTGCCGTCGGGCGACCATTTGGAGTCGCGCTCGTGGACGCCCGGGGTCCTGGTGATGTTCCGGGTGTTCCCCTGCTTCGCAGGGACGGTGAAGACATCTCCCCGCGCGCCGAAAAGCGCCCGCTTGCCGTCCGGGGCGATCTCGAAGTTTGTGATCCGGTCATCGACTTTGGCGATCCGGCCGCGTCCGGAGAGCTGGTCGTCGGCAATGACGATGGGGACGCGGTCGGTCTTTTCCGACGCCAGGTCGAACGTGAAGATGGTCCCGCCGTTCTCGAAGACGATGGCCTTAGGGCCGAGCGACGGAAACTTGATGTCGAATTCGGTGAAGTCCGTGAGCTTTCGGGTCCGTTTCGTTCCGAGTTCATAGACGTAGAGGTTCATCTTCTTCGTCTCATCCCGGTCGGAGATGAAATAGATCCGGTCGCCGCTCCACATGGGGATGATGTCGAGGGCGGGATTATCGGTGATGTTCTCGATTTTCTTGGTCTCGAAGTCGTAGATCCAGATGTCGTCGGCCATGCCGCCGCGGTAGCGCTTCCAGGTCCTGAACTCGCGGAAGATGCGGTTGTAGGCGAGCTTTTTATCGTCCGGAGAGAATGAACAGAACCCGCCCCTGGGGAGGGGGATCTGCCCCTGGATCCCTCCGGAAACGGAGGCCAGGAAGAGCTGGCCGTTGAAGGAGTTCCACTCGATCATCCGGGAGCGGAAGACGATACTCTTGGCATCGTGCGTCCAGCCCATGACCAGGTTGTTCGGCCCCATGCGGTCAGAGATGTCGTCGCGGCCGAGAGAGGGGGTGAAGGTCAGCCGGAGGGGTGTGCCGCCCTCGGAACGCATGAGGTAGACCTCCCGGTTCCCGTCGTATTCGCCGGTGAACGCGATCATCGTGCCGTCGGGTGAAAAGCGGGCGAACGCCTCATAGCCTTCATGCGACGTGAGCTTTCGGGCGGCGCCGCCGGCGATGGGGACCGTATAGAGGTCGCCCGCGCAGCTGAAGACGATTTGGCTGTCCGAGATGGCCGGGAACCGGAGGACGCGCGCCTCCTCAGCCGCGAATGAAGCGATCGAAAGGATGAATATCAGGACGATGAAGCCGGGGATAAGTTTAGATCTCACTTTGCCTCCTGCGGACTCGGATTACTGAAGGGGGGAATATAACACAAAACACGGGAATCCCTCCAGCGGAATTCGGCTTCCGTTACCTTGTCTCGATCAGGAGCTCTTTGCGCCTCTTCTCATCGAAACGCTCAATGGCATAGCGGAGGGTCGTCCTTGGGATGGCCGGCCCGTGCCGGAGAAGGAATTTCTCGAGCCGCCCCATGTCCTTCTTTCCCGCCTCGCGGAGGAGCCAGCCGTTGGCCTTATGGATGAGGTCGTCGTCCACGGAAAAGAGCGATCGCGAGATGCCGTAGATCGTGTCCAGATGTTCCTCTTTTTTTGCCAGCTTGATGAAGGAAACGACCGAGGCCCGCTTAACCC
>JALHVH010000464.1 GCA_022867105.1 Candidatus Aminicenantota bacterium | reverse complement strand
AGAAAGCGTCATAATTCGGATGGGCGACGAAATCGTTCCAGGTGGGCAGTTTCCCCCGGAAATATTTCGCGTTCACGTTGGCTAAGGCCCTCAGCCCGAGGTACCATTCGTAGGTATCATACTTGTCGAACTGAAAGTGAAAATCGACATTCGACGTCTCCATCCTGGACACATACTCGAAACCGTAGCTCAGCCGGAAAGCGCCGTTGTGGAAGAAATCGTCGCCCATGTACATGTCGGCCGGCGGGGCCTGCGGCGAAACGGCCCTGAGCGCCGGGTGGGGGTCGAGCATGGCCATGACCGTCAGCCAGCCGTCGTAGGAGACGCCGAGCATCCCGACGCGGCCGTTGTTTCCGGGGACGTTCGCGAGGAGCCAGGCGATGGTGTCGAACGTGTCCGTGCCTTCGTCGATGGCCTTGGCGTCGCTATTGTCGCGCGGCGGACGCATCATCACGAACTTGCCTTCTGAGCCGTAGCGGCCGCGGATATCCTGGAAGACGAAGAGATAACCCTCGTCGGCGAGCTCCTTATAGCTCCCTCTGAGCTTGGGATGTCCCTTTTCGTCGCCTCCCGCCCCGTAGGGCGTCCGGTTCAGGATAAATGGCAGGGGTCCGCCCGCGTTCTCGGGCGCGTAGACCACGGTGTGCAGGCGGACGCCGTCGCGCATGGCGATCATGGCCTCGCTCCGTTTGTAGGTCAAGCGGGACGCCCGCCCCGTTCCCTCCTGGAAAGCCGCCGTAAGGATTGTCCCGGCCATAAAAAAAACAATGCAGACCCTCTGGAGAACGCCTCGTTTGTTCATGTTCGCTCCGGACCCCAATCTAACGCATAGGAAGAACCTAAGTCAAACCGGGTGGAGAAAATTCGGGACATGTAACGAATGGAACATCGCCATTCGGTACGTGTCCCGGAATTTTCTAAACGGGCCCGGCAGCCTGCTTCCGGCGCATTGACGGACCTTCGCGCCGATGATATAAGATTCCTCGGGAGGGGAAATCATGGTTCCAAAACAGATCCTTGAAGATATGTTCCGTAGCCGCGGCTTCGCGGATTTCCGCTGGATCGACCCGGCGTCGATCGTCGTCGCCGAATGGGTCCGGATGAAGTGCACGTTCGGCTGTGGTGATTTCGGCCGGAACGCCACCTGTCCTCCCAACGTCCCTCCGGTCCCGGAGTGCGAGCGCTTCTTTCGGGAGTATTCGGAGGCCGTGCTCTTTCATTTCGCCAAGAAGCTCGCCAAGCCTGAGGACCGCCATTTCTGGGCGAAGGAGGTCGGCCGGACGCTCCTTGAACTCGAGCGCGACGTGTTCGTATCAGGCCACCCCAAGGCCTTCATGCTCATGCTCGACTCCTGCATCCTCTGTGAAACCTGCACGGGCAGGCGGTCGACCTGCAACGAGCCGCGGCTTGCCCGGCCGACGCCCGAGGCCATGGCCGTGGACGTTTTCTCAACGGTCCGCACCGCAGGCTACCCGATCCAGGTTCTTTCGGATTACGGGCAGGAAATGAACCGGTACGCCTTCCTGCTCATTGAATAAGAATGGGATGAGCTATTTTTTTATAGAACGCGAAAAATCGACCTCGTCCGGAAGCTCATTGACGTCCGTCGCGGCGTCATAGGGGAAATGCTCGGCAAGCTTTTCGCCGGCGGCTTCGATGGCCCGGACGAGCCCCTCCGTGAACTCGCCCTTCCGGAAATGCTCCGATAGCACCGCCGCCAGAGCCTCCCAAAAATCCTGCCCCACCCGGGCATGAATCTCCCTGTCGCCCAAGACCGTGAACCGGCGCCTGGCCGGGACGATGAAGAAGAGGATGCCGTTCCGGTCCTTCGTCGCCGTCATCCCCATGCGGTCAAAGGCACGCTCGGCCACGCTCCGGACGCTCCCCCAGAAGAAAGGCGAGACCGACACCCGGACCTCTCCGGACGTCCGT
>JALHVH010000067.1 GCA_022867105.1 Candidatus Aminicenantota bacterium | reverse complement strand
CCTTTCCCCGGGGTCGTTCTTCACGTCATAAAGCTCGGACCGGGGCGACTGGATATACTTCCAGCGCCCCGAGACCAGTCCGACGAGCTCCGACCAACCGAAGTTCTCCCGGGGGTAAACGGTCTCCACTAGGCTGTCGAGGTCCTTCCGGCTCTTGCCCCTGAGCCAGGGGACCAAGCTTTGACCCGTCATACCCGCGGCTTCGTTCTTCAAGCCGATGATCTCCAGAATGGTCGGAGCAACATCGACCAGCCTGACCTGGCTTTCGATGACCTGAGAACGGGGGAAGACCGCGGGGTTATACAGAATGAGCGGGACTCTGAGGGTCTCTTCGTAGAGGAAAATCCCATGGCCGGTCTCCACCTTATCGCCCAACCCTTCCCCATGGTCGCCGGCGATGACGACGAGCGTCCTCTCCAAAATGCCCAGCTCTTTCAGCCGCTCCAGAACGGCGCCCACATATCGATCCATGTATGCGATCTCGCCGTCGTAAGGATCTTTTTCGAACTCCTCTTTGGATGGCGAAGGCGGGTCATAGGGCAGATGCGGGTCATAATAATGGACCCAGCCGAAGAACTTGTCCTTTCCGTTGATCTCCAGCCATCGGGAGAACCTGGCGAAGGTCTCCTTGGCCCGGCGTTCCGCATTTTGGGTCTTGAAGGGCGACTCCGATTGGAACGTGTCGTCATAAACGTCGAAGCCTCGATCGAGCCCGAACCGGGAATCCATAGAAAACGAGGAGACAAAAGCGGCGGTCGAGTAACTCCGCCCCTTGAGGATCTCCGCCAGAGTCCTGATTCCGGAAGGGAGGTCGTGGCCGTTATTGCGGACCCCGTGCGTCACGGGATAGAGGCCGGTCATGATCGAAGCATGAGAAGGCAGGGTCAGCGGAGCCGGACAATAGACCCGGGCGAACCGGATCCCTTCCTGCGCAAGCCGATCGAGATTGGGGGTCTTGGCCGGCTTATATCCATAACAGCCGAGATGGTCGGCCCGGGTCGTATCGAGGGTTATCAGAAGGATATTGTATGAAGGCGTGCCGGGAAGCGCGACCCTGTTCCTCCCGAGGCTGATGATAAAAAAATAGATCAGAATGCCGAGCCCCGCGGCTGTTCCGGCAGCCCACCATAGGATTCTTGGCCGGCTGCGAGGTTTCCGGTTTCTGCCCTTTCGGGCCGCTTTATTTTTGGTGCTCATGAATTCCTGATCCGGCCGGGCGTCCGTCGGAGACGCCGGGTCGTCATGCCGCTCTCATCTTATCACAACCCGCGCGGTCAAGAACGCCGTTCGCCGGCCGTTTTGTTCCCTTCACGACCCGCGTTCCGGCCTCGGCCACAGGTCCGGCGCGTATCGAACGATAAAAAAAGAGAGCCCGTCCCCCTCTTAGGGGGGCGGGCTCCATGAGAATCAGATACTGTGCGCTTCGCTCAGAACGAGAACTTGAAACCCAAACGCGCAGACCAGGGAGCGAACCGGGTCTCCCACTTGCCGTATGCGGAGTTCACGTCGTTGGCATCCCGGACCATCGCCTTGTAGTCGCGGGCCAGAGTTCCGTCGAGGATCTGGGCATTGTCCGCATAGATACCGTCCAGGTTGAGGGTGTAGATCTTGCTCTGGATCGTCTTGTTGTTGGTAACGTTATTGACCTGGAGGTTGACGGAGGCCCGGTACTTATCGCCGAGCTTGAAGGTGTAGTCCAGATAGAGGTCGGCCCAGAAGGTGAACGGCAGGCGGCCCATGTCGCCGCGGTTCTCGGGGAGCATCCACCTGTTGTTCATGAGGAGCTTGGTCGTCACGGGGAAACCGCTTCGACCATAGCCGACGACGCCCACGGTCAGGCCGAACGGGAAGGAATAGGTCCCGAAAGCCTTGAAGAAATGGGTCCTGTCCTGGGGCAGGGGGCCATCGAGGTTCTTCCCCAAGGCATCGTACATGATGAACCAGTCGTCATAGTACAGCTCGACGTTCGGGCCGACGCGGCCGACGCCGGCATAGTCATACCCCACTTCGTCGGTGCTGACCAGGCCCGAATAATTGCCTGTGATCCGACTCCAGGTGTAATTGAATCCGCCCTGCCAGTTGTTGCTGAACCTTTTTTCCAGGGCGATGTTCAGGCCGTAGTAATCCCTTTTTGCTTTCGGGGTCGGCCAGTTGTCACCGACGAACTTCCCGCCCTGGGCTTCCGGCAGGGACCAGCCGTAGCCGGGGTTGACGATCCAGAAGTTCTCCGTCAGGCTCCTGACGCCCGAAACGGGGTCGGTCTCCCATGCGAGCGCGCCGACGTCCTCGATCGTCCGGATAAGGTGCTTATTGACGAGACGGACGGAAAGGGAAAGGTCTTCATTGAGCTTCTTCTCGGCGCCGAAAGAGATCTCTCTCTGGGCGGTCGGTTTCAGGTTCGGATCGACGCGGCTGAACGACGGCGGCAGAAAGTCCAGGCTTCCGGCGTACGTGCCGCCTGCCTCCTGGCTGGTTCTGTCGTCGAACGCGCCGCTCGCCGCGATCTGCGTCCAGTCCGGATTCTGAAGGGCGTAATAGTCCTGTTTGCGTTTCCAGCCGCCGAAGGTCAGCTCGGCCATGTAGAGCTTCATGACGTCGTAATAGATGCCGAAGCTTCCGAAGACCTTCAGGCTGGAATCCCCGAACACGTCATAGACCACGCCCAGCCGGGGGGCCAGCATATCCGTCATATCGAACTTGACGGGCTTGTCCGTGAAGTTCGCGTATGACGTGTCGGTGGTCATGGAAGGGATGTACTGGCTCTCGGCCCGGAGGCCGAAATTGATGGTCAGCCTGTTCTTGATGGTCCAGGAATCCTGGATGAAGGCCGAGTAGTTATTGGCGTGGATGTTCCATTTGCCGCCGTTGATGGGCTGGGTCCACGACCCCCTGACGTAATAATACCCGTACTTGCCGTAATAGGGGCTGCTCGGGTCGGCATCGACACCGATGGGATTATCCAGACCATAATAAGTCCGCCCGTAGGCCAGGTAGACCCTGGGATGGATGCTGGCTTGATCGTAATTCTCGTGAAGATAGGTATAGCCGAAGCCGGCCTTCAGCGCGTGCTCGCCCATAAAATTGAGGTAGTAGGAGACGTCCAGGTTGTTGCTGATCTTTTCTTCCAGGTTCTTATTCAACACACGGAAGGTGTCAGCATCCGTCCAGCCCGTGGAATGGACGAGCCCTGGATTGGCAATAAAGAAAGGATCATTCGCGTAGCTCGTGTTCCCATAATTGAAATTATGGGTCGATGTATTTGGGGGAACGACCTGGGCGTCGGTGGTATCCGTCTGGTGCCAGCCGCCCCTGTAGCTGATGAGGAGGTTGTTGCCGACGGAATAATCCGCGGTCAGCGCCGCGGTCCAGTTGGGATAGCTATAACCTTCCTTCCCGTATTCATAAAGCTCGTTGGAGGAGCCTTGAATATCGGGGAGGACCCCCCGGTACTTGCTGAAATTGTTGATGTAGCTGGCCGCCACGCGAAAGCCGGCAAACGGGGCGGCCGACAACTTGAGGGACCCGTTGTAATCGTAATTCTTGTTCTTAAAGGTCTGGAAGGGTCCTTCCCGATAATTGAAGTCCCTCTGGGCCGCAGTCTGGTTGTAGATGGGGTTTATGGCCCCGAAAAACCACAGCTTGTCCTTGATGATGTAGCCGCCGATGCTGATGACGCCCTCGTAGCGGTTGTAGCTGTCCCGGTCCTTGCCGCCGTTGAAATAGAGGGTGTCGTTGTTCACATATTCCCAGAGGGTGTAGTCATCCAGGTTCTGCCTGAGGTAGTCCCTGGCGCCACCCCGCATCAACTGCGAGTTGTTCTCGTAGAAGGCGATGAGGTCGCCGTGGAACTCGTTGCCGCCGGCCCTGGTGATGACGTTGATGACACCGCCCATCGAGCCGCCGAACTCGGCGTTGTAGCCCGACGCCGTGACCTTGACCTCGTCCACCAGCTCGAGGACGATGTTCTGGCCCTTGACTCCCAGGTGGAAGTTCGTCACGTCCGCGCCGTCGGCATAAAACACGTTCTCAGCGCCCGTGGCGCCATCGACCGAAATGCCCGCCGTGGCATCCTCGCTCGTAACGCCGGGGATGGTGCTGATGAGAGAATCGAAGGCCCTGCCTCGGGGCAGGGACAGGAAGGTCTCCTTATTCATGACCTGGCCCTTGGTCGTGCTCTTGACGTCGATCAGGGGGGACTTGCCGACGACCGTGACCAGCTCCTCGACGGTGGCCTGTTCCATCGTCACGTTCAGGGCCAGTGTCTGGGAGAAATCAAGATAAATACCCTTTCTGACCAGGGTGTTGAACCCAGAAAGTGAGAAAGTAATATCATAAGTCCCGGACGGAAGGGCCATTAAACGGTATATCCCGTTGCCGTCGGTGACCGTGGAGGCCTTACCGACTAGCTTGGGGCTGGTGGCTTCGACCGTCACTCCGGGAAGAGGGCTCCCCTGGTTATCAATAACCTTTCCGGCGATCCTTCCTTCCGGCGT
>JALHVH010000066.1 GCA_022867105.1 Candidatus Aminicenantota bacterium | reverse complement strand
ATGGCGAAAGGAGCTGGACCAGCGCCTCCAGGGCGGAGCGGAGGACCGCCTTGCCTTCTGCGCTTTGCCTGAGTGCACCCGTTTCCTTCCGGACCAGGTTGTAGAGCTCCATGATGGAGCTCACGGCCGTATTCAGGTGGAAACGGACCTCGATGTCCCCGCCGACCTTTATTATGGTCTGGTGCATCTTCCTGAGCACCCGGTCGATGCTCCCCCCCGCCGGAGGGTCGTTCGGCAGCCCCGACGCCCCGCCCGCGAAGACATCCAAGTTTTCATGGACGATCGTCCAGACGCGGACGAGGAACCGGTAGCTCCCTTCCAGCCCCTCTTCCGCCCACGTGAACTCCCTGTCGGGCGGCGAGGCGAAGATGATGAACAGCCGGAGGGCGTCCGCGCCGAATTTTTTCAGGATCTCGTCCGGATCGACGATGTTCCCCTTGGACTTGGACATGGCCGACCCGTCCTTGGTCACCATCCCCTGGGCCAGGTAATGCGGGAACGGCTCGCTCACCCCGGTCAGGCCGAGGTCCCGGAGGACCTTGGTGAAGAAGCGCGAGTAGATGAGGTGGAGGATGGCGTGCTCGACGCCGCCGATGTAGAGGTCGACAGGGAGCCAGTAGTCCGCCGCTTCCGGCCTGAACGGGAGCTTTTCTTCCCGCGGGGACGTGTATCGGAAGAAGTACCAGGACGAGTCGACGAACGTGTCCATGGTATCGGTCTCGCGCCTGGCCTTGCCGCCGCACCTGGGGCAGGTCGTCTGGACGAAGCTCTCCAGCCGCTCCAGGGGAGAGCCCTCTTCTCCCGTGATGGCCGCGTCGTGCGGGATCTCGACCGGGAGGTCCTCATAAGGGACGCCCACGGTCCCGCACTTCGGGCAGGTGACGACCGGGATGGGCGTTCCCCAGTACCTTTGGCGGGAGATCCCCCAATCGCGGAGGCGGAACGTCGTGCTGCGGCGGCCGATCTTTTTCTCTTCGGCGTAGGCCCCCATTTTATCCATGGCCTCTTCGCTCCGCAGCCCGGTGAAAGGGCCGGAGTCCCGGAGGCGCCCGGTCGTCTCGAAGGCTTTCCCTTCCTCGGCCTTCTCCGCGGACCCTTCAGCGGGAACGATGACGGGCTTCGTCCGAAGCCCATGCTTTTGGGCGAATTCGTAGTCGCGTTGGTCGTGGGCGGGAACGCCCATGATGGCCCCGGTCCCGTAATCCAGGAGGACATAGTTCGCGACCCAGACGGGAACCGGCTCGCCCGTGAACGGGTTGACGGCCCTGACCCCCGTGTCGATGCCTTCCTTCTCGTCTTCCCCAAAGCCCCTTTTGGTCCGGGCGTCGGCGACGGCCTTGGCGATCCAGGCCTTGAATTCCTCGCGGCGCGGGGAGGCGGCGATGAGGTCCTGCGCCATGGGATGCTCCGGCGAGATCACCAGGAAGGTCGCGCCGTAGATCGTGTCGATCCGGGTCGTGAAGACCTCGATCGTCCGCGCCAGGGACGGCACCGGGAAGTCGATCATCGCGCCCCGGCTCTTCCCGATCCAGTTCTTCTGCATGAGGAGGACGTGCTCGGGCCACTTGCCGAGCCTCTCGTGGCCGGAGAGAAGTTCCTCGGCGTATTCCGTGATCTTGAGGAACCACTGCTCCATCTTCTTCTGGATGACCGGGGTGCCGCAGCGCCAGCAGCCCCCGCCGACGACCTGCTCGTTGGCCAGGACGGTCCGGCACTGCGAGCACCAGTTGACCCAGCTTTCCTTCCGGAAGGCCAGGCCGCGCTCGAACATCTTGAGGAAGAGCCACTGGTTCCACTTGTAGTATTCGGGCAGGCAGGTGTTCACTTCGCGGGACCAGTCGTAGCCGAAGCCCATCTTCTTGAGCTGGTCGCGCATGGCGGCGACGTTGTCCAGCGTCCACTTCCGGGGATGGACGCCGTGCTCGATGGCCGCGTTCTCGGCCGGCATGCCCAGGGCGTCCCAGCCGATGGGATGGATGACGTTCAGGCCGTTCATCGATTTGTAGCGGGCGATGACATCGCCGATGGAATAGTTCCGGACGTGGCCCATGTGGATGCGCCCCGAGGGATAGGGATACATCTCCAGCAGATAGTATTTTGGCTTGGACGGGTCCTCGTGGACCTCGAAAACGCGCTCCTCGGCCCAGATCTTCTGCCACTTTCT
>JALHVH010000463.1 GCA_022867105.1 Candidatus Aminicenantota bacterium | reverse complement strand
CCGATGGATCTCCCCTCCTGATCATGCCGGTAATATATCGCCGGCCTCTCGGCGATGTCAACAGCCACAAAGGAGGTCCACGAGCGCCTGCTCCTGGCCCCGAAGCTCCTTGTAGATGAGGAAGGGTTCCGAGCCGCCGCCCCGGATGGGATACATCTCTTTGCTCCTGACCTGTTCCCGGATGTCCGAGTAAACCCACCAATCCGGGCTGGGCCAGGTGTAGTTCCTTTTGATCTCTCCGAGGGAAGCGTATCCGGCCAGGGGATTATGGACGCACTCCCTGTAGACGCCGGTCCCATAATCCACGTTCTTAAACTTTCGGCCGAACGGGTCGGTGAGCCGGGGCAGCTTGGGGCCCGTATAACGGGGTTTGACCCCGTTTTCCTCAATGCCGGTGAAGGTCCTTGTGCATGATCTTGCGGATCTCGTGGAGGCGATCGTCGGCGGGCAGGTCGGCGAGCGTCCGGTTCATGAATTCGTCGTCCTCCTTTTCCAGGAGCCGGACGACGTAGTCGATGACGCTCGGCGGGAAGACACCGCTCCGTTCATAGAGGTCCCGCTTCCTGAGGAGGATCCGGCTCGACTCGACGCAGCTTGTGGGAAGCACGGGAAGCTTATCGCGCAACGCCTTGTCCTTGAAGATGTTCCCCTTGACATAGAACCTCTCCGCAAGGTCCAGCGGCCCTCCTTCCCTGAACAAGGAAACGTTCTCTTTCAAGGACCATTCCGCAGCCATGACGATGCCCGCCAGGATGAGGTGGATGATGGCGCTGCCGTCCGGGCTCCGGAGTTCGATGGTCTGGCGGCCCTGGGTCTCGGTGAAATCCGCCTTTTCCCGGGGATTGACACGTTTGGCAAGGTGATGGACATTGGACCAGCTGAGCGGGACCCGGACCATGGCGCTCCGATTGAGATCGCTCCAGCAGATGTTCGTGGGCGCCTCCTGGTCGGGGACGAGCCTCAAATAGGCCGAAGATACGGTGTTGCCGAAGGCCGTCAGGGAATCTGCGTACTCGCACAATCCCCCGGCCAGCCGCCGGGCCGGATCGGAGAGCTTCCCGTCGGGCCCGGTCATGGCGTTCCGCCCGTCCTTGAGGAGCTCCAGGTGAAAGTGGAGCCCGTTTCCGGCGACGCCCTCCTCGATCTTGGGCGTGAACGTGGCAACGCAACCGCGCCTGTAGGCGATGTTCCGGATGAGCCAGCGGCCGACGACCAGGTCATCGGCCATCTCCTCGACCGGCCGGAGGAGATATTCCACCTCGAGCTGTTCGGCCCGTTTCCCCTTGATCTCCTCGAGATCGCTGTGCACGCTCTCCACGAAACCGACCTCGCCATGGGCATATTTCACGGCGCCGGTGGTCCGGGTGATTAGGCGGATGATCTCATCAAGAACCGGACCGCTCTTGAAATAAGGCGCTGAAGAATGATAGCCGCACTGCCGCTGGACAGAGAAGATCTTCGGCCCGGGTTCGATCAGAAGATAGAACTCCAGCTCGCCGAGGGCGTTCAGTTCGAGCCCGGTGTTCTTGCGGAAAAGCTCATAAGCCTTGGCAAGGATGTTGTCCGGAGCGAAGGGAACGAGGTCTCCGTCCTTGGTCAGGTAGCGGCAGACGAAGTCCAGGCTTCCCTCGTCGAACGGGTTCAAGAAGGCCGTCCGGTAGACGGGAACGACGTAAAGATCGGACATCCCCATATCCACCATGCCTTTGAAAAGGGACGAGCCGTCCACCCTCTCCCCTTCGGCCAGGATCGTCTCGGCTTGGACGGAGTCGGCGACGGGGACCTTGAGTTCCTTGAGTTTGCCGTCGAGAGCGGTGTAATGGAAGGTGATACGTTCGATCCGCCTCTCGTCGATGACCTTCAGCAAGTCGGCCCGCTGGAAGTCCCGGGAAGGCTTGTTCAGGATCATGGACAGGGGATTCGCAAGGGCGTATGTGAAAGATGCTGTTCCCATGGGAAGTCTCTCCTTATTACTCATAGAGCAGATAAGGCTCGCGGAGGGCCTTGAACTCCTCGAGCCCGGTCTGGAACCCGGCCACGATCTCCCGGACGCTCGTACCCTTCTCCAGGGCCTCGCGGACCTTCGAAGTCCCCATGACCTTGTCGAAATACTCCTTGTGGAACTCGAACGTGTCCGGGCAGGAGTCGCGGATGATCCTGATGATGTGGAGCGCGGTCTCGACCGACCTGTAGGCCGCACGGTCCGTGACGTGGACCTGGGCCCCGCCGCAAAGCTGTCCCTGGAACTTGGAGAACGTCGGCGTGAACCAGGCTTCCCGGAAGACCACACCCGGGAGTCCGAGGGCGTTGAGCGTCTGTGCCAGGACGTCGCCGTCGATCCAAGGCGCCCCGAAAAGCTCGAACGGCCGCGTCGTCCCCCGGCCCTCGGAGACATTGGTGCCCTCGAAATAAACCTGGCCGGGATAGACCGTGGCCGTGTCGAGGGTGGGCATGTTCGGGGAAGGATAAACCCACGGCAAGGCTGTCTGGTCATACCAGAGACCACGTGTCCAGCCTTCCATCGGAATGACGGTCAGTTTGGCCTTTTTGGGCAGGAAGTTGTCGTTGAAGAGCCCGGCCAATTCGCCGAGCGTCATGCCGTGCCGGGCGGGAATGGGATAGAGGCCGACGAAGGAACTGAACTGCGGGTATTCAAGGATGGTCCCCTCGATGTCGGCCCCGTTGATAGGGTTCGGCCGGTCGAGCAAGACAAATTCGATCCCGCTCTCGGCGCAGGCCTGGAGGGCGTAGGCCATTGTGGCGATGTAGGTATAAACCCGGGCCCCGACATCCTGGATGTCGTAGACGAGGACATCGACGTCCCGGACCATCGTTCCTTCGGGGACCTTGCCCGCGGCCACCGTGTCGAAGGAGCGCATGTATTCATCGATGTTTCTGAGCATCCCCGGCTCGGGCTTGCTGGATTGGCCATACAGGCTGAAGACCGGGACCTTGAACTTCCTGTCGAAGGTGAACGGGACGTATTCTCCGGCCTGGGCGTCGCCCCGGACCCCGTGCTCGGGTCCGTAAAGGGCCACGAGTTGTATCGCCGGTTCCCGAAAGAACCGGTCGGCCGTACTCTCCAGCCGCCCGTTAATGCCCGAGGGATTGGTGATGAGCCCCACCTTCTTCCCCCTGACCAGTTCGAGGTGCTTCTCGAAGAAGACATCGACACCGAGCTTCACTTTTAGAGCGACGGCCGGGGTCTGCGGCTTTGTCTCCCGGGGTCTGCCGCAGGCGGTGAACGAGCTTAGCAGAGCCAGGACGACAGGGATGGCCCATAATGGCGAGGGAATGCGCTTCATGTTTTTCGCCTTATGAAAGAATCGGACATGAGCCCTCATTTTACCAAAAACCGGGAATAATTCAATGAATGACAGAAATCCTCCCTTTGGACGATCGGATCGTCCGGTTCCCACTCAGGGGGACAGCGCTTTTCCGGCCGCGGTCAGCGGCGGATGATGAGTTCGGGGTCGAGCAAATACACCAGGCCCGTTTTCGCGCTGCAGACCGCCGCGATGTACTTGTAGGGACCTTCCTGGTCGCCGCTCGGAATGGTGACTTCGATGCACTTTCGCGCCGGGGCTTGATAACAGGTGTTGGGAAGAGGCGTATCCCACCCGAAATCGATGGTAAAGGCATCGCCCGTCGAGCACTCCCAAATGACGCCTTGCCCTTTGATGGCGACAAGGCTGTGCGGTGTGCAATGGAGCGTTTTGTTCTCGATATCGAGATCGAGCCTGACCATGTGTTTTTTCTTGCGCATTTTCCCCTCCTCTATTCTCATCCCTTTTTTCGGGAGAAGAATCCCATTTGAACCGGAGCCCCCGGCCCAGTCTTCAAGTCCTTTTCTTTCCGGCCCGAACGCCCGCGACCGTTTTCCCATACCCCGGGTCCTTTCTCAACTCTGAAAGGTCCGGGTCCTTCTCGATCTCCTCCAAAGAGCCGTCTTTCTTGAGATACTCCCTCAAGGCTTCGAGCGCCTCGGCTCTCCGGCCGATCTTCTCCAGGACTTGGACGCACTTCTTGAGAATGAGAACCGAGCCGGGCAGGATCTTCCGGGCATCCCTGAGCTCCGAAAGCGAGTTCGCAGCGTCACCCGACATCGCGTGGTAATAGGCCATCCTGGCCAGAAGCAGCGCCTCTTGAGGGTTGATCCGAAGCTCTTTTTCGGCCAACGCGAGGGCCTTTTGATAGGCCTCCTCCGATTTCGCCCCGTAACCCGGGGTGTAGCGGTAACAATCGGCCAGGTTCCCCCAGATCTCATACGTATCCCGGCCGAGTCTGATCGCTTCCTCGAACGATTTCAGGGCATCGACGTATCGGCCTTGAAAGAACTGGACGGTCCCGAAGTTGGAATAAGCGTCCGCGTTGGGCTTGATGGAGACGGACCGTTCGAACATTTCCCGAACCAGGCCGTCCTTTCCCATGAGAAAATAGATCCCCATGAGGTTGTTGTAGCCGCGATAATTGTCGGGCGCCAACCTGATGACTTGTTGGAACATATTTTCGGCGTCGGCCCAGCGTCCGCTGCCGTAATAGAAGGCGCCGAGGTGGCTGTAGCCGGCCCACCGGCTCGGGTTTAAACGGATCGCCCGTCTATAGACATCCTAGGCCTCGGCAGGCTTCCCGGCGTCCTCGAAGGCCCGGGCGTATCCCAGCGTCGCTTCGAAGCTCTCGGGGTCCTTGCGCAAGGCTTTCTCGAATTCCCGCAAGGCCTCCTCGGTCCGGCCCGTCCCGGCGGCGATGATCCCGAGGGTGATATGCACAGGCACCAGGTCCGGGTCAATCTCCGCCGCTTTCCGACACGCTTCTCCGGCCGCTGTCGCCCAGACCTTCTCCTTTGTCAGATCGTACTTCTTCCAGTAAGCTTGGCCCAGCCCGGCTT